>WFXX01000130.1 GCA_015490395.1 Gammaproteobacteria bacterium
ACGGCCGCCTTCGCGGACAACACGCTCAGCAAGATCATCCACCTCGTCGAGAGCGCCCAGGAGCGAAAGGGCCGCGCGCAGGAGTGGATGGAGCGCTTCGGGCGGCGCTACAGCCCGGCGGTGCTGGCGACCGCGGCGGCCTTCCTGGTCCTGCCCCTGCCGCTGGGCTGTAGCGCCGACCGAAGCGCTCCATCCACTCCTGCGCGCGGCCCTTTCGCTCCTGGGCGCTCTCGACGAGGTGGATGATCTTGCTGAGCGTGTTGTCCGCGAAGGCGGCCGTCGCCTCGACGACCAGGGCGCCGGTGCGGTTGATGCTGGCGGCGAAGACCTTCTCGCCCGGGCCCTTCTCCACGGGCACGGACTCACCGGTGACCGGTGATTCGTCGAGCGCGGCGTGGCCCTCGACGATGACGCCGTCGGTGGGGAGCGCCTCGCCGGGGCGCACCACGAAGCGGTCGCCCGGGCGCAGGGTCTCGGCCGGCACCAGCGCCTCGCGCCCGTCGCGCAGCACGCGCGCCTGCTTCGGGGCGAGGTCGAGGAGCGCGCGGATGGCGCGCCGGGTGCGGGCGAAGGTGAGCTCCTCGAAGCCCTCGGCGATGCCGTAGAGCACCACCAGCGCCGCGGCCTCGTCCCACAGGCCGAGCGCCCCGGCCCCGACCGTGGCCGCGAGCATGAGGATCTCGATGCCCACGACGCGCTCGCGCACGAGCCCCTCGAGCCCCTCGCGCGCCCAGTGCCAGGCGCCGATCGGGATGGCCACGAGGTAGGCAGCGGTCTCGAAGGCGGGCGCGAGCAGCCCGGCGCGGCCCAGCGCGAAGGCGATGGCCGTGATCGTGCCTGCGATCAGCGCGTTGCGCAGCGGGGGGAAGCCCCACCACGGCCCCTCGTAGCCGCGCTCGTCCGCGCAACCGTTGCTCATCGGCGGGGCCCCCGTTCCAGACCTTCAGCGTCAGGCGTCCGGCGGTGGATACGCATGGAAGAGCGTTCGAGCCGGCTGTACAGCAAATACTCCCGAAATTCGGTTCGAGGTTTTGACAGGGGCGACGTCCAGGCGAGCGGACTACGGCAGCGCCTGCGGGAGATCCTGGAGCGCGTGGAGGCGTGAGAGCGCGTGCGCCTCCGCCGCCGGGGCCGGGTGGTGGCGGATCCGGCCCCGGCGGGGGAGTCACAGCCCGGCCGAGAGCCGCCGGGGGTGGCCGTCACCCTGCTGCCCGGGCCCGGCGTCGCCGATGTCGTCGTCGAGGAGCGGGAGAAGGCGGTCCGTTGAGGCTGTTCCTGGATACCTTCGCGCTCCTCTAGCGTTACGTGCGCGAGCACGGCTCCGGGGTGGCGAGCGGCGCGCGCGTCGCCGCCGACCGCAGGCAGCTTGCGGCGGCGGAAGGGCTGGCCACTCTGGATGCAGTCGGCGGGGATCACGGTCGGGCCTAGGCTCACGCGCCGCCGTCGATGGGATGGGCGGCGGCGACGTCGTAGATATAGATCCAGCCGCTCGGCCGCTGGCCCGTGCGCGCGTTCTCGCGGATCAGGCGCACGGCTTCCTCGACGCGACCATCCTCACACACCAGCTCCAGCTTGACCTCGGCGGTGACACGCTCGCCAAGCTCCATCGAATAGCGTGCCTCGCCTGGGTCGAGGGCACGTAGCATGCCGAGGACGTCCACCACGGAGAGGTGACCGAAGCCCGCATCGCGCAAGGCGTGGATGACGTCGGCGATGCGGTTGCGATGCACGAAGGCCTTGATCTCCTTCATGGGTGGCTCTCCTCCTGCAAGCCTACGAGGTCCGGCCTGCCCCGGCGGCGCGTCTCGATCCATTCGTAGATCACCGGCAGGATCACCAGGGTCAGCAGGGTGGAGGTCACCAGGCCACCGACCACCACCGAGGCCAACGGCCGCTGGGTCTCGGCCCCGACCCCTGTCGAGAGCAGCATGGGAATGAGGCCGAGGATCGCCACACTCGCTGTCATCAGCACCGGCCGCAGCCTGAGCTCGGCACCGCGCCGCACAGCCTCGGACACGCTCAGGCCCCGACCGCGCAGCTCGTTGATGAAGGAGATGAGCACGATGCCGTTGAGCATGGCCACGCCGAAGACGGCGATGAAGCCGATGGCCGAGGGCACCGAGAGGTACTGCCCGGAGATCCACAGGCTGAACAGCCCCCCGATGGTGGCGAAGGGCACGTTGGCGATGATGAGCGTTGCCCACTTGACCGAGTTGAAGGCGGTGTAGAGCAGCACGAAGATGAAGAAGATCGTGATCGGCACGATGATGGACAGCCGCTTGAGCGCCCGTTGCTGGTTCTCGAAGGCACCGCCCCACTCGATCCAGTATCCGGGCGGAAGCTCCACCTCCTGGTCGATCAGGGCGCTGGCCTCGCGCACGAAGCCGTCCACGTCACGACCGCGCACGTCCATCTGGATGACCGCGTAGCGCTGGAGCTGCTCCCGGCGGATGAAGGTGTAGCCCTCGGCCACGCTGACCTCGGCCACGTCGCCGAGGCGCACGATGCCACCGTCAGGGGTGCGCAACGGGATGGCGGCAATAGCCGCCGGCGACTGGCGCGCCTCGTCCGGCAGGCGCACCGTGATGTCGAAGCGGCGCACGCCATCGATCAAGGTAGAGACCGGCTCGTTGCCGATCCCGGTGCGCACCACGGCGAGCACATCGTCGGCGTTGAGGCCATAACGGGCGAGGCGCTCGCGGTCGACCTGCACCCGCACCTGCGGCTTGCCTACGTTGGCCTCGAGCGACAAGTCGGCTACGCCAGGCACGCGAGCTATCACGGCCTTGATCTCGCGCGAGAGGCGGTCGAGCTCACCGAGCTCCGGGCCGTAAATCTTGGCCGCGAGCGTGGCGCGCACGCCCGAGATCAGCTCTTCGACACGCATCTGGATCGGCTGCGTGAAGGCGATCACGGCGGTCGGCACCGTCTCCTCGATACGCTCGCGCATGGCCTCGGCCAGCTCCTCGATGGTGCGCGTCCACTGCGACTTGTCGGTGAGGCCGGTGTAGATCTCCATGTAGTTGACGTCGGCGGTCTCGCCCTTCTCGGCCCGGCCAATCATGGCGATGGTGGTGGTGACCTCCGGGAACTGGTTGAGGGCGCGCTGGATGCGCTTCGAGATCTCAATGGACTCCTCCAGTGAGGTGGAGGGGATGGAGGTCACCCGCCACATGATGGAGCCCTCTTGGAGCTGGGGCATGAACTCCTTGCCCAGGAAGGGGAAGAGCGAGAGGCTGGCTGCGAGCAGGGCCAGGGCCCCGGCGACCACGGTGCGCTTGTGCCCGAGGGCCCACTCGAGCACGGGCAGGTAGAGGCGCTTGAGGGCGCGCACGAGCCAGGTGTCGCGCTCGGCGCGCGGCCTCAGGATCAGGGCTGCCAGCACGGGGATGAGAGTCAGGGTGAGGATGAGCGAGCCCGCCATGGCGAAGCTGATGTTGAAGGCCATGGGCTTGAAGAGCTTGCCCTCGAGGCCCTCCAGGCTGAACAGAGGCAGGAAGACCACGATGATGATCAGGATGGCGAAGGCGACGGGGTTGGCCACCTCCCGAGCTGCATCCAGCACCGCCCGGGTGCGGTCCATCAGGCTCTGGGGACGGCGCTCAGCCATAAGGCGGAAGGCGTTCTCGACCATCACCACAGCCCCGTCCACCATCATGCCGATACCGACGGCCAGGCCTGCCAGGGACATCAGGTTGGCGGAGATGCCCCAGCGCTCCATGAAGATGAAGGCGATGAGCATGGCCAGCGGCAGGGCGGCGATGACCACCAGGGCCGAGCGCAGCTCGCCGAGGAAGAGAAAAAGGATGATGGCCACCAGGATGGAACCCTCGATGAGGGCGCGCTCGGCAGTGGAGACAGCCTTCTCGACGAGTTCGGTGCGCTCATAGACGGGCTCGATGCGCACGCCCTCCGGCAGGGTGTCGCGGGCCGTCTCGAACTTCTCCTTGACGGCGTCCACCACCTGTTTGGCATTGGTGCCAATGCGCGAGAGCGCCATGCCGAGCACCACCTCCCGCCCGTCCCGGGTCACGGCCCCGAAGCGCAAGGCAGGGGCTTGGCGGATCTCGGCCACGTCGCGGAGATATACCGGGGTGCCCTCGTCAGAGACCTTGACCACAATGCGGCCCAGGTCGTGCTCGTCGCGCACCAGGCCAAGACCGCGGACCAAGTACTGTTCCGGACCGACATCGATGTACTGCCCGCCCACCTGCCGGTTGTTGGCGGCCACGGCCTCCATGATCTCGCGGAAGGTCAGGCCGTGCCCGATGAGCTTGAGGGGATCGACGATCACCTGGTACTGCCGCTCCTGGCCACCCCAGGAGAGCACGTCGTCGACGCCCGGGGCGGTGCGCAGGATGAGGCGCACCTGCCAGTCCTGCAGGGTGCGCAGGTCCATGTCGGTGATGGACTCGCGTAGCTTCTCGTCGGCGCGCTCGACGGTATACCAGAAGACCTGCCCGAGGCCCGAGCTGTTGGGACCCATCTCCGGGGAGCCGTAGCCCTCGGGGATGCGGTCGCGCACCTCGGCCAGGCGCTCCATCACCAGGCGCCTGGCGAAGTAGATGTCCATGCCGTCCTCGAAGTAGACCGAGACGTAACTCAGGCCGAACAGCGAGACGGAGCGGATCTGTTGCACCCCCGGCAAGCCGGCCATCGCCGACTCGATGGGGAAGGTCAGGAGCTGCTCCACGTCCTCGGCGGCCAGCCCAGGGGACTCGGTGTAAATGTTGACCTGGTTGGGCGTGACGTCGGGGAAGGCGTCGATGGGGACGATGGTGACCGCCCGCCAGCCGAGAAAGCCCACGGCGGCAAACGCCACCAGCACCAGGAACTTGTAGCGGAGCGAGAGCTCCACGAGCCGGGTCAGCATAGCGCGGTCCTCCGGGTCCTCGGTGGCGTCAGTGGCCGTGGCCCTCGCCGAGCTGGGACTTAAGCATCAAGGCCTTGAGGGCGTAGGCCCCTTGCACCACCACCTCTTCGCCCTCGCTGAGGCCTTCGCGGATCTCCGTCCAGCCGGCGGCCTGCCGGCCGGTGCGCACAGGGCGGGGGGCGAAACGCCAGTGGCCGTCGGGCTCGCGCTCCTCGAGCACGAAGACCGCCGGGCCCCCTTGCAGGAGCAGAACGGCGCCGGAGGGTACGGCCAGGACCGGGGGTCCGGCCTCCAGGGGCAGCAGGGCCTCGACGAGCTGCCCGGGATGGAGCCGGTCCTCCGGGTTAGGGACCTCGATGCGCACGCCGAGGGTGCGGCTCTGCTCCGAGACGCGGTGCGCCATTTGCAGGATGCGGCCCGGGTGCCGGGACCCGTCCGCGGCCACCACGGTCACCTCCTGCCCGGGCCGGATCCGGGCGGCCTCGGCGGGGGACACCTGGGCTTCCACCCACACGGTGCCCTCGTCAGCGATCTCCACCAGCACCCGGCCGGGATCCACCACCTCCCCCAGCACGAAGGCATCGTGCACCACGGTACCGGCCACCGGAGCCAGGAGGGAGAAGCTCCCGTCGGCCCGGCGGGCATCGCCACCCTCCAGCAGGGCCTCCACCTCGCCGGGGCTCATCCCGTAGGCCAGCACGCGGGCATAGGCCAGCTGCCGGGCCACTTGGGCGGCCACCCAGCGCCGCTCGGAGACCACCTGCCGGCCGAGCCGCTTGACCCGCTGCCATTCACGGTCGGCCTCCAGAAGGGCGGCCTGGGCCTCGGCCATGGCCACGCTGGAGAGGCTTACCAGGGGTTGTCCGGCCCGAACGCGCTGACCGAGGCGCACGTGGCGGGCCGTGACCTGGGCCTGGATCCGCGGGGTGGCCTGGGCCGCCGTGTACTGGTTGACCCGCACCTCGGCGGGGGCCGTCCGAAAGGCCTGCAGGGGACGACGGCTGGCCGCAGCCAAGGCTAGGCCATGCTCCCGGCGGGCCTCAGCGTCCAGCACCAAAGGGCTCTCCTCGGCGCTGCCGTGCTCCTCGCCACCCTCGTGGTCCTCGCCAGCACCTGCAGGGATGGCAAGGAAGGCTAGTGCGGCCAGGAGCAAGGCCCAAAGCGGTGCGATCCCGATGCGGGGCAAGGCAAAAGGAGGAAAAGGGCTCATGACGCTCACTCCTTACGGATGGGGCGGGGCAGACGAGGTAGCCGGGCGGGCGGTCTCCAGGCCTAGCCACGCGTCCGCCCCGCCCGAGGCCTCCAGCCATTCGAACCAAGCTAGCCACAGCCGGGTCTCCAGGCGGCGCGCGGCCTCCTCGGTGGCTAGCGCCTGGTCCAGCTGCACCAGATACTCGGCGGTGCCTAGCTCGCCTGTCTCCCAGAGGCGGCGCAAGAGCCGGGTCTGGGTCTCCAGGCTGGGGGAGGCCTCCTGCCGCCACGACCGCCAGGCATGGTGCACCAGGCGATAGCGCCGGGCCGCCGCCTCGGCCCGGGCCAAGGCCCGGCGCACGGCGGCCTCCAGGCGGGCTTCGGCGGCCAGCCGGGCCTGCTCGGCGGCTTCTACCTCGGCGCGAAAGGGGTTACGGATGAACAGGGGCAGGCTCAGGCTCAGACCCAGGAGCTGCTGGTCGTTCTCTTGGCCGCCCCGCACCCTCACGGTGGGATCGGGCCGACGGTCACGGCGGCGCCGCTCCACCTCCGCGGCCGCCTCCCTGGCTTCCCAGGCCAGGCGTCGGAGGGACGGCAGCCGCTCCTGAAGCTGGGCCCGATCCGGTAGCTGGGGAGGAGCCGGAATCTGCTCGGGCAGCCTCGGCGGCGGTGGCACCGCCTCCTGGCTGCCCACCAGCCCCTCTAGGGCCTGGCGGGCCTCGGCCACGGCATCGAGGGCCTCGGCGCGGCGTAGGTCGGCCTCGGCACGGGCTAGCCGGGCCAGTGTGCGCTCCACCTGCGGCAGGTCGCCGCTGGCGAAGCGCTCCTCGGCGATGCGCGCCAGCTCGGCGGTGAGCTCGGCCCGCCGGCGGGCTAGGTTCTCCAAGGCGCGGCTGCCTTCCACCCGGGCCAGGGCCGTGAGCAGGGCCACGGCCAGCCGCTGGCGGGTGGCCTCCCAGGCGGCCCGGACCGCCTCCCGGCGGAGACGGCTGGTCCGGGCGCGGGCCTCGCGCTTGCCGGCCCAGTCGATGGCCTGGCTCCACCCGATGGCTCCCACGTCCGTCTCCGCCCGCTCCACCTCCAGCTCCAGCTCCGGGTTGTAGAGGGGGCGCGAGGCCGCCCGCTCCAAGGCGGCGGCCTCCCGGACACGCGCTTGGCCGGCTAGCAGGTCCGGATGCTTGGCCAGCACGGCGGCTACCCAGCCCTGGAGGGCCTCGGGAGCCCGGGGAGGTTCCGTGGCCTGGGATGCCGCGGGCCAGGCGGTCAGCAGCCAGAGGGCCGCGGCCAGGCACGTGACAGGGCAGCCGTGGCGCCGCAGGCGCGCGGACGAAGCAGCCATGCTCAATCCTCCCGGTGGATGACGGGACGCGGGGCAAACGGGACGGGCACAAGCCTTGCCCCCGCTCGGGTGGCAAGGCCCGGATCAGGCCCGGGGGGGACGAGGCAACGGCGCGTAGGAGAGGGAGCGGGGCGCCGGTTCCTGGAGGGCACGCGCCGCCGGTTTCGCTGGCGGGGTGGCCTCCTCATGGCGCGCGGGCACGGAGGTCAGGTGGGCGCCGAGGTGGTCACAATGGTGGGCCTGCTGGGTATCAAGGCTGTGAAGCTTCGTTGACTCCCCTGCCGGGATGGCCTGAGCCAACGGCCCCTGGCCCGAAGACCCCCACGACGCCAGAGGTCGGCACACGTCAGCGGCCCAAGCCACCGGGAGCCCTTGCAGGCAGGCGATCAGCGCCAGTGCTACGAAACGATGCATGAGTGTGACATTAGCCTGAGAGCCGAGTGCCGTCAACCGGCCCCTAAGGCTGGCATCGGCATCTTGCCTGAAAAGTGAAGGGCGCGGCAACACCGCGCCCCTCGGGACGATCGTGAACCCGACGGATCAGAGCTTGATCTGGGTGATGAAGCCGTAGCTGTTGTCGGTCACGTCCGGCTTGCTCTTTTCCTTGTCGGTCTCCTGCCGGAGCACCACGGCGAGGTCCACGCCCTGGGTCAGCTTGAAGGCATAGCCTCCAATAAGGAGGGTGTCTTCTTGACCGTTGTCCTTGGCGTCCATCGCGTCCCAGCGCAGGAAGAGCTCACCCTGGCCGAGGCGCACCCCGCCCTGCAGGTTGTAGCCCTTGCCGTCCTTGAACTTGGCCCCCGAGTAGCTGCCGTCATCAGCTGTGGCGTACTGCGCCAAGGCCCGGAAGCGGTCGTTCCGGTAGCGAACGAAGAGGCCCATCCGGGAGGGGTCGTAGCCCGACTGGCCGGCGCGCTGGCTCTCGCTGTGGAACCAGGCCCCCACCAGCCAACCCTCGGCAGGAGAGAAGTCAGCGCGCCCGGCGAGGGCGAAGCCACGCCCGTCGGGGGTCTTCTGGTAGCCCTCGCCGTTGAGCGCCGAGACCTGGTAGCGCAGGCGGCCTGCCTTGCCCATCAGGCTGACACCCAGGTCGGCGGAAACCTGCATCTTCCACTGGTCGGTGAAGCTCTTGGCGATCCAGCGGTAGCCCCAGAGGTTCCTCTCGTCGAAGACCACGAAAGGCGTGGTGCCCAAGCCGAAGCGCACCTTGTGGTCGTGGGCGACCTTGTAGTCCAGGTAGAGGTACTTGACAAAGACCTTGTCCTGCCCCGGGACCTCCACCGTGGCAGTGTCGCCTGCGCTGTCCTGGATGACGCGGGTCTCCTCGTGGGCGAGGCTGCGCTGATCCAGGGTGAGCTTGGCCTTGGCCTTGTCGCTGAGCCGGCCGGCCACCGTCAGGTAGGCGCGCCGGAAGCGGACGCCGTTGTTCTTCTCGATGTCTGGCGTGTCGCCGCTGTAAAAGAGCAGGTCGGTGTAGAGCTTGAGGCCGAGCTCCACGTCGTCGTTGAGCTGGTAGGCCTGGGCCCCGCTGGCGCAGAGCAGGCCCCCTACCGCCGCCAGGGCGGCGCAGCGCTTCTTGGCGAGCATATCGTCCTCCCTCGTTGGCTTCCTGCAGGCTGCCCGGCGCGGGCAGCGCGGGCATCTTAGGCGGTCGTTATGACACCCTGATGACAGGGCTGCCGGCTTTGCATCTCCGTCCGCCTCATGGCCGCCCCCCGACAGCCCCGCCGGCGGGGGCGATTATAATGATCATTCATGAGCGCTCCCAGCCTCAGGCCCCGCCTTCTGGTGGTGGAGGACGAGCCCGCCCTGCGGGAGATGCTGCGCCTTAGCTTGGAAGGTCAGGGCTTCGCGGTGCGCACCTGCGCCGATGCGACCCAGGCATGGCGGAGCCTGGGCGAGGAGCTGCCCGATCTGCTGCTGCTGGACTGGATGCTCCCCGACGTGAGCGGCCTGGACCTGCTCCGACGGTTGCGGCGCGAGGAGCCAACGCGGGAGCTTCCCGTGATCCTGCTCACCGCCCGCGGGGAGGAGGAGGCGCGGGTGCGCGGCTTCGCCGCAGGGGCCGACGACTATGTGCCCAAGCCCTTCTCGCCGCGAGAGCTGGCCGCCCGTATCCGCGCCGTGCTGCGACGGGCCGCGCCCCATGTGGCGGGCGGGCGTCTGGCCTACGCCGGCCTGGTGCTGGACCCGGCAGCTGGCCGGGTCACGGCGCACGGGCGGGAGGTGACTCTCGGGCCGACGGAGTTCCGATTGCTGCATTTTCTCATGGGGCACCCGGAGCGGGCCTTCACCCGTAGCCAGATCGTGAACCGCGTCTGGGGCAGCGCCGCGGAGGTGGAGGAGCGTACCGTCGACGTCTACATGCGCCGCCTCCGCAAGGCCCTGGGGCCCACCGGGCACGATCGCCTGGTGCAGACGGTGCGCGGCGTGGGCTACCGCTTCGATCCAGCGGGAGAGGGGGCTTGAGCCCCTGGGGCGCGGAGCTGTGGCGCCTGGCCGGGGCCTTGGCGGCAGGCGCGGCGGGGGGGCTGGCTGTCGGCCGTCCCTGGTTCGGCCTCTGGATGACTACGATGGCCCTCCTGGCCTGGCATCTGTGGCGAGGGGCGCTCTTCCAGCGCTGGCTGGCTCGGGGCAGCGGGCGGCTGGCCCGGGAGCCGGGTGGGCTCTGGGGCGAGCTCTACGACCGGGTGCTGGCCCTGCGCCGGCGGCAGCAGCAGCGCAAGCGCTTGCTTACCGCTTACCTGAGCCGCTTCCGCGAGCTGACCGACGCCCTGCCCGACGGGGCCGTGGTGGTGCGCCGGGATGGGGGCGAGATCCAGTGGTTCAACGAGGCCGCCCGCCGGCTGCTGGGCCTCAGGAGTCAGGATCTGGGCCAGCGGCTGAATAACCTGGTGCGCCATCCGGCCTTCCTCGATCGCTTCCGGGCCGCCGAGCCGGGAGGCAGCGCCACCTTCCCGGCCCCCGTGGACGGGCGCCGCCTTCTGGAGGCCACGGTGGTGCCTTACGGCACGGACCTGGCCCTGGTGGTCTTCCGGGACGTGACCCGCATCCACCGCCTGGAGCGCATGCGCAGGGACTTCGTGGCCAACATCTCCCACGAGCTCAAGACCCCCATCACCGTGCTGGCCGGCTACCTGGAGACCCTGGCCGAGGGCGACGGCACCTGCGCCCGCCGGTGGGGTGGGCCGCTGGAGCAGATGCGCGAGCAGGTGGAGCGGATGCAGCGCATCGTGGAGGACTTGCTGCTGCTCTCGCGCCTGGAGACCGATCCGAGTCCGCCGTCGGAGCGCGAGGTGGACGTCCCGGCCCTCGTCCGGGAGCTGGTGGAGGAGGCCAGGGCCCTCAGCGGGGGACGCCACGCCTTCTCGGTGGAGATCCAGGAGGGGCTGCACCTGCGGGGCAGCGCCGCGGAGCTGCGCAGCGCCTTTGCCAACCTGCTCACCAACGCCGTGCGCTACACCCCGGCGGGGGGGCGCATCAGGGTGCGCTGGCGTGCCGATGGGAGGCGGGCCTGCTTCGAGGTGGAGGACACCGGTCCTGGGATCCCCGCCCACCACCTGCCCCGGCTCACCGAGCGCTTCTACCGGGTCGATGCTGGCCGCTCCCGGGACACCGGGGGCACGGGGCTGGGCTTGGCCATTGTCAAGCACGTGCTGGAGCGCCACGGGGCGCGCTTGGAGATATGGAGCGAGCCGGGGAAGGGTAGCCGCTTCGCTTGCTGTTTCCCATGCCAGGAGGGTTGAAGAAACCCTCTCGGAAGTCTGGCTTTTCCCCGCAGAGGCTCTACAATGG
>WFXX01000131.1 GCA_015490395.1 Gammaproteobacteria bacterium
GTGCAGCCGGAGCACGATGCCGCCGTGCGCGACAACACCGGCCGGGTGGTGGTGCGGGTGGCCGTGGAGCCCCCCCTCCAAGCCGACCAGGGGCACCGCTTGGTCCTGCTCCTAGACGGTCGCCTCTTGGAGCCGCCTTTGCAGGGCCAGGAAGTGGCCTTGGAGAACGTGAATCCAGGCACCCACACCCTGGTCGCTCAGGTGGTGGACACCCGGGGTCGGGTGCTCGCCAGCAGCCCGTCGGTGACCTTCCACCTGTTGCGCACCTCCGTGCTGCTTCGCCCCAGGCGCTAGTCCTCTGCTTCCCGGCGGTGCACCATGGGGGTGCATCCCAGGAGGGCCGGGGCATCCGGAGCCTGGTAGAGGGTGACGGCCCGGGGCGTTCCGTGCCAGAACCCATTGAACCGCAAGCCCTCGTTGCGGTCCGAGGGATCTGGGAGGCGCGCCGCGCCTCTGGTGCGATCCTTGCAGAGAAGCCGGGCATGAGCGCGACCGCCTTCCAGCCGGAGACCCTCCGGCGGGTCCTGGAGCATCTGACCACGGCGGTGGTCCTCTGCGACGCCTGGGACCGGGTGGCCTACCTGAACCCGGCCGCCGAGGGACTCCTGGGGGCCAGTGCCCGGCAGGCCGCTGGCGCCCGGGCGGCGGTGTTGCTAGGCGAGGGGCCCGCGGCCCTCCTGGCCAGGGCCCGGGCGGAAGGTCCCTTCACCGAGCGGGAGCTGCGCCTGGAGCCCCCGGGGGCGGGCCCCTTCACTGCGGACCTGACGGTCTCGCCCCTGGCCGAGCCCGAGGCGGCCGGCTGGGTGCTAGCCGAGCTGATCCAGGTGGATCGCCAGCGCCGTATCCTGCGCGAGGAGCACCTGCTCGCCCAGCACCAGGCCGCCCGCGCCCTGGTCCGGGGCCTGGCTCACGAGATCAAGAACCCCCTCGGGGGGCTTCGGGGGGCGGCGCAGCTTCTGGAGCGGGAGCTAGCGGATCCGGCCCTGCGGGAGTACACCCAGGTGATCATCGGCGAGGCGGACCGCCTCCAGGCCCTGGTGGACCGCCTGCTGGGCCCTTCCGGCCTGCCCAGGCGGCGAGCGGTGAACGTGCACGAGGTGCTGGAGCGGGTGCGCACCCTGGTGGAGGCCGAGGCCCCCCCGGGGGTGCGCATCCTCCGCGACTACGACCCCTCCATCCCGGAGGCCCAAGCCGATCCGGACCAGCTCATCCAGGCCCTGCTAAACCTGGTGCGCAACGCGGTGCAGGCTGTCTCTGGAGGGGGCACGGTGACCCTGCGCACCCGGGCGGTGCGCCAGACCACCATCGGCGCCCGCCGGCACAAGCTGGCGCTGCGCATCGACGTGGTGGACGACGGTCCCGGCATCCCCCCGGCCCTGCTGGAGCGCATCTTCCTGCCCATGGTGAGCGGGCGCAAGGGCGGCACGGGCCTGGGGCTGCCCATCGCCCAGGATCTGGTGCGCCAGCACGGGGGGCTTATCGAGTGCAGCAGCCGCCCGGGCCGGACCGAGTTCACGGTGCTGCTGCCTCTGAACGGGGGACAGGAGGCGGAGCCGTCGGGGGCGAGGGTCTCGCGTTGAGGGGCGGGAGGAAGGAGCATGGCCCGAGAGATGCACGTGTTCGTCATCGACGACGACCGCTCCATCCGCTGGGTGCTGGAGCGGGCCCTGACGGGCGCCGGGATGCGGGTGAGCGCCTTCGAGAGCGCCGCCGGTGTCCTGGATGCCATTCGCCGCGAGCGTCCCGATGCAGTGATCACTGACATCCGCATGCCCGGTCAGGACGGCATCGCCCTCCTGGAGCAGATCCGCGCCAGGCACCCGGAGCTGCCGGTGATCATCATGACCGCCCACTCCGACCTGGACAGCGCCGTCTCGGCCTACCGGGGCGGGGCCTTCGAGTACCTGCCCAAGCCCTTCGACGTGGACGAGGTGGTCGATCTGGTGCACCGGGCGGTGGACCAGCGCCGCCGGCGCTTGCCCCCGGAGGCGGCCGAGCGCGCCGCCCCGGAGATCATCGGCGAGGCCCCGGCCATGCAGGAGGTCTTCCGGGCCATCGGGCGCCTGAGCCGCTCCCACATCACCGTGCTCATCAACGGCGAGTCGGGCACCGGCAAGGAGCTGGTGGCCCGTGCCTTGCACCGCCACAGCCCCCGGGCGGACAAGCCCTTCATCGCCCTCAACACCGCCGCCATCCCCCGGGAGCTGCTGGAGTCGGAGCTCTTCGGCCACGAGCGGGGGGCCTTCACCGGGGCCCTGAGCGCCCGCCGTGGCCGCTTCGAGCAGGCCGACGGCGGCACCTTGTTCCTGGACGAGATCGGGGACATGCCCCCCGAGTGCCAGACCCGGCTGCTGCGGGTGCTGGCCGAGGGCGAGTTCTACCGCATCGGGGGCCAAAGCCCCATCCGGGTGGACGTGCGCATCATCGCCGCCACCCACCAGGACCTGGAGGAGCGGGTGCGCCAGGGCCTGTTCCGGGAGGATCTCTTCCACCGCCTGAACGTCATCCGCATCCACATCCCCCCCCTGCGGGAGCGGCGAGAGGACATCCCCCTGCTGGCGCGGCACTTCCTGCGCCGGGCGGCCGAGGAGCTGCAGGTCGAGCCCAAGGTGCTGCGCCCGGAGGTGGTGGACTACCTCTGCCGCCTGGACTGGCCGGGCAACGTGCGTCAGCTGGAGAACGTCTGCCGCTGGCTGACGGTGATGGCCTCGGGCCGGGAGGTGCGCTTGGAGGACCTGCCCCAGGATCTGCGCCAGCGGGGCCCGGCCCGCCCCTCAGGGGGGGAGACGGGGGGCACGGCTTGGGAGGAGGCCTTGCGGCGTTGGGCGGAGCAGCGCCTGGCCCAAGGGGAGACGGGGCTGCTGGAGGTGGCCACGCCCGCCTTCGAGCGGGCGATGATCGAGGTGGCTCTGCGTCGCAGTGGCGGCAGGCGCCAGGACGCCGCCCGCCTGCTGGGGTGGGGTCGCAACACCCTCACCCGCAAGCTCAAGGAGCTGGGGATGGACGGTCCCGCCCCGGTCCGGCGCGAAAGCGCCGGGTGAGGGCGTCCAGGCCGGCCGCCTCCTCGGCCAGGTGCCCGCCCAGGGCCTCCAGCTCGGCGGCCAGGCTCGCATGCCGGGCGGCTACCGCCTGCACGGCCTCCAGGGCCTGGCGCACCTCGCCGGCCATGGCCGTCTGCTCCTCGGTGGCGGTGGCGATGCCGGCAGCCATGGTCTCGATCCGCCCGGCCGCCTCGGTGATGGCCCGCAAGGCCTCGCGCGCCCGCTCGGCCTGGCCCACGGCGTCCTCGGAGGTCTTCTGGCCTTCGGCGATCACCCCTCGGGCCTCCTCGGCCCCGGCCTGGAGGCGCGTCACCATGGCGTAGATCTCCTCCGCCGCACGCTGGGCCCGGCGGGCCAGGGCGCGCACCTCGTCGGCCACCACGGCGAAGCCCCGCCCCCGGTCCCCGGCCCGGGCCGCCTCGATGGCTGCGTTCAGCGCCAGGAGGTTGGTCTGCTCGGAGATCTCCTGGATCACGTCCAGGGCCCGGGTGATGCCCGAGGTCTCCTGGCAGAGCCGTCCGATGGCCTCCCCGGCCCGCCCGGCGCAGGCGGCGAGCTGCTCGATCATGGCCACGGTCTCGGCGATCACCGCCCGGCCCCCCTCGGCTTGGCGGCGGGCCTCGCCGGTGGCTGCGGCGCTCTCGGCAGCGTGCCGGGCTACCTCCTGCACGGCGGCGCCCATCTGCTCCATGGCCCCGCCCAAGCGCGCTAGCGCCTCGCGCTGCTCCGCTACCCCGCTTCGTAGAGCGTGCACCGCCTCCTGGGCCAGCCCCGCCCGCCGGCCCAGCCGGCCGGAGGCGTGGGCGGTGCGCCCCAGGGCGGTGCGCAGCCGGGCCTCCAGCATGCGCCGGGCCAAGAGCAAGGCCCCCAGTTCGTCATGGCGGCCCGTGTAGATGTACTGCATCAAGGGATCGTCCACTACCTGCCGCGCCTCGGCCGCCGCCCGCCGCAGGGGCGCTAGGGCCGCCCAGGCCGTGGCCCCGCCCAGAACAAGGGCCAAGGGCAGGAGGACCGCGGCTTGCCAGAGGATGGGCCAGCCGAGGCGGTCCAGGGCGTGGGCCGTGCCTAGGAGCGCCAGGGCGGCCAGCGCCGAAGCCAGGGCGGTGCGCCCCCTGAGGCCCCAGGCGAGCCGGCGGGGCCGGAAGGGGCGGCCAGCGCGGATGCGGCGGTAGGCCCGCTCGGCCCGGCGCACCGCCTCCCGCTCGGGCCGTACCCGCACCGATTCGTGGCCCACCACCCGCTCGCCCTCGGTCAGCGGGGTGACGTAGGCGTCCACCCAGTAATGGTCGCCGTTCTTGCAGCGGTTCTTGACGATGCCCATCCACGGCCGGCCCGACTTCAAGCAGCGCCAGAGTGCGGCGAAGGCTTCGGGGGGCATGTCCGGATGGCGCACGATGTTATGGGCCTGGCCGAGGAGCTCCTCCTCGGCGAAGCCGGAGATGGCCACGAAGGCCTCGTTGACCTGGGTGATCACCCCCTTGGGGGTGGTAGCAGAGATGATCTCGGTGCCAGGTGGCACCTCCCGTTCCTTGCCCGTCACCGGTAGGTTCAGGCGCATGGCGGTCCTCCTCACTGGCGGGTCGATGCCCGTGCCGCTCGTCCTTCTCTCACCCTTCGCAGCTGCCCTGGAGGCCGGCCAGCGCGGACGGCAGCTCCTCGGGGGGTACCGGAGGGCAGTACAGGTAGCCCTGGGCGCTGTCGCAGCCCAGCTCCCGGGCGGTGCGCTCCTCCTCCTTCGTCTCCACTCCCTCGGCCACCACCTCGATGCCCAGGTGATGAGCCATGTCCGCCAGGCAACGCACGATGACCTGCTGCCGCCGGTCCTCCGGCAGGCGGCGGATGAAGGAGCTATCTAGCTTCAGGGCCTGGATCTCCAGCTGGCGCAGATGATCCAAGGAGGAGTAGCCTGTGCCGAAGTCGTCCAGGGCCACACGTACCCCCACCTGCTGCAGGCGGCGCAGCTGACGGCGGGCCTCGGCCAGGTCGGTGAGCGCCACCTGCTCCGTGATCTCCAGCTCCAGGGCCTGGGGAGGCAGGCCTGCCCGGCCCAGGGCCTCCTTCACCCGGTCCACCAGGCCGGCGTCGTAGAACTGGTAGGGGGTGAGGTTCACCGCCACCCGCAACGCCGGCAGGTCCAGCTCCCCGCGGCACCGGCGCAGCCGCTCCAGGGCCTCTTCCAGCACCCAGCCGTCCAGGGCCTCCACCGCCCGGTCCTCCAGCAGCAGGTCCAGAAAGCTGGCCGGGCCCAGCAGCCCCTGATGGGGATGCCGCCAGCGCAGCAGGGCCTCCAGGCCCAACGCCTGACGGTCCCGTAGCCCCACCTGGGGCTGGAAATGGAGCACGAACTCCCCCCGCCGCAGGGCCTGGTGGATCTGCTGGCGCAGGCTCATGCGCTGGCGCAGCTGCTCGTCCAGGTCCCGGGAGTAGTAGGCCCAGCGCCGCCGCCCCAGGCGCTTGGCCTGGTACATGGCGATGTCCGCCTTGCGCACCAGCTCCTCCACCTCCCGGGCGTCGGTGGGGTAGAGGGCGATGCCCACGCTGGCCGAGACCAGCAGGGTGCGCCCCTCCACGGCCAGGGGGCGGCCCAGGCTCTCGAGGACGTGCTCGGCCACCCGCCGGGCATCGGAGGGCCGGCGCAGGTTGCGCAGCACCAGGAGGAACTCGTCGCCCCCCAGCCGGGCCACCAGATCGCCCTCGCGCTCCCGGGACAGCCCCCGCACCGTGCCCTCCAGACGCCGGCCCACGATCTGCAGCACCTGGTCGCCCAGGCTGTGGCCCAGGGAGTCGTTGATCTCCTTGAAGTGGTCCAGATCCACGAAGAGCACGGCGTGCACCCGTCCAGCGGCCCTTCCGGTGCGCACCAGGCGGCTGAGCTCGGCCCGGGCCAGCAGGCGGTTGGGCAGCCCCGTGAGGGGGTCGAAGCTGGACAGGCGCCGGATGCGCTCGGCGGCCTGCTTCTGGGTGGTGATGTCGTAGAAGGTGCCGATGTAGTGCCGCGCGGCCGCCCCGGGCCCGGGCACGGCGGTGATCTTCAGCCACTCGGGGTAGATCTCCCCGCTCTTGCGCCGGTTCCAGATCTCCCCCTCCCAGCGGCCCTCCTGGAGCAGCCGCTCCCACATGGCGCGGTAGAAGGCCGCGTCCTGGCGGCCGGACTTGAGCAGGGCCGGGGTGCGGCCCAGGACCTCCTCGGGGCGATAGCCGGTCACGGCGGTGAAGGCCCGGTTCACGGCCAGGATGCGCCCCTGGGCGTCGGTGACCATGAGGCCCTCGTCGGCGCAGTCGAAGACCTGATAGGCCAGCTCCAGCTGCTCCTGGGCGCGGCGCTCGGCGGTGACGTCCACGAAGGTGGCGCAGAGCACCGGCCGGCCGCCCAGCTCCATGGCCTGGAGGAAGGCCCGCAGGCGGGGCCCCTGGGCGCCGGCCTGGAACTCCAGGGAGCCGCCCCCCAGGGTGGCCAGGCAGCCCTCGGCCAGGGCGAGCAGGGCCCCCCGGTCCTCCTCCCGGGCCAGCTCGGGCAGCTGCAGCCCGGCCAGGGAGGCGGGGGGGCGGTCCAGCAGCCGGCCCAGCTGCTGGTTGGCGTAGCGCAAGCGCAGGCCCTCGCACACCGCCACGCCCACGGGCGACTGCTCGATGAGCACCCGGTGATAGGCCGCCGAGGCCGCGCAGGCCTCCCGGAGGGTCTGCTCCTGGCGCAGCAGGGCCCGCAGCAGGCTCTCCCGGGTCACCGCCCCCAGGAGCCGCTCCTCCTCCATCACCGGCAGGGCCTGCCCCCCGAGGCGGTCTAGGGCCGCGGCGGCCCGCTCCAGGGGGGTCTCGGG
>WFXX01000132.1 GCA_015490395.1 Gammaproteobacteria bacterium
GTGTGGAGGGGCGCCAGCCGGGCGGGGGCCCTGGCCCTGTTGGGCTTGGCCTGGAGCCTGGCCGGGGCGGCTCCGGCGGCGGGAACGCGGCCGGCCCTGCCCCTGCACTTCGTGCCCAACCACGGCCAGGTGGCCCCCGAGGTGCTCTACTACGAGCGGGGACCGCGCCACACCACCTTTCTGACTCGCGAAGGCATCCTCCTGGTGCAGGCCCTCGGCGAGGGAGGCACGGCCGTGGTGCGGGTGCACCCCTTGGAGGGGTCTCTGGAGCGGGTGGAGGCCGGCGGCCCGTTGCCCGGGCGGGTGCACTTCATCAAGGGGCGCGATCCACAGCGTTGGATCACCCAGGTGCCCACCTACCGTGAGGTCTGGTACCGGGAGGTCTATCCAGGGGTGGATCTGCGCCTCTATGGACGGGGCTCCCTGCTGGAGTACGACGTGGTGCTGCAGCCGGGGGCCGATCCGGGGCAGGTGCGGCTCCGCTACGAGGGGGCGGCCGCCGTGGCTCCCGAGGGCGAGGGGCTGACCCTGCGTTTGGCAGGTGGTGGCCTGCTGCGCCTGCGTCCCCCCGTGGCCTACCAGGAGGGCCCGGAGGGCAGGCGCGAGGTGCCGGCCCGCTGGGAGGTGGTGCAGGCCGGGATGGATCCGGTCCTGGGCTTCGCGGTGGGGCCCTACGACCCCCGCCGGCCTTTGGTCATCGACCCGGTGCTGATCTACGGCACCTACCTGGGCGGGAGCGCCGACGACCACGTCCATGGCATCGCCGTGGACGGGGCCGGCAACGCCTATCTCACCGGCGAGACCCGCTCGGTGGACTTCCCCGGTACGGCCACCGGCTACCAAGCGGTGCAGGCCGGGGACGAGGATGCCTTCGTGGCCAAGCTGGATCCGACGGGTCGCACGCTGCTCTTTGCCACCTACCTGGGTGGGAGCGGGCACGACGAGGGATACGACATCGCTGTGGATGCGGCAGGCAACGTGTACGTGGCGGGGGAGACACGCTCGGACGACTTCCCCGTCACTGCCGGGGCCTACCAGAGTGCCCGCGGCGGCAACGCCGATGCCTTCGTGGCCAAGCTGGACGCATCCGGTGCCGCCCTCCTCCACGGCACCTATCTCGGCGGCTCCCACCGCGACCGGGCCTACGCCTTGGCCCTGGGGCCTGGGGACCGTGTCTATGTGGCCGGGCAGACGGAGTCTAGCGACTTTCCGGTGGTGTCGGCCTTCCAGGCGGTGCGGGGCGGGCAGCGAGACGCCTTCGTGGCCAGGCTGGATCCGTCCGCCTCGGGGCCTGCCAGCCTGCTCTACAGCACCTACCTGGGCGGTGGGCACGAGGACTACGCCTGGGACCTGGCGGTGGACGGGGCCGGTGTGGCCTACGTGGTGGGCGAGACCCACACCAGCCATGGCGGAGGCGGGGGCTTCCCGGTCACCGCCGATGCCTTCCAGGACACGCCCGGCGGGGACGAGGACGGCTTCCTAGCGCTGGTTTCCCCGGACGGGACCACCCTGCTCTATGCCACCTATCTGGGCGGGGACGAGTACGACGATGCCCACGGTGTGGCCCTGGACGCGGCGGGGCGGGTCTACATCACCGGGGCCACGCGCTCCAAGGCTCCCAGACCTTTCCCGGTCACCGCCGACGCCTTCCAGGGTGCGCGACAGGGCAGCGAGGATGCCTTTCTCCTGGTCCTGGACCCTGCCGTGGCCGGCGCCTCCGGCCTCGTCTACGGCACCTACCTGGGGGGCAAGAACCACGACGAGGGCTGGAGCGTGGGGGTGGATGCCGCCGGCATCGTGCACCTGAGCGGCTACACCAAGCGCTCCACCCCCCTGCCCTTCCCCGTGACCCCGGATGCCTATCAGGCCACCCATGGCGGGCACGAGGATGCCTTCTACGTGCAGCTCGACATCACCCAGCCCGGCAGCGCTGGCCTGCGCTACAGCACTTACCTGGGCGGCAGCCGCAAGGACATCGGGCGGGCCTTGGCCCTGGGTCCCGGGGGCGATGCCTACATCGCCGGCAAGACCCGCTCCACCGCCGGCTCGGGCACCCCCTTTCCCACTACCTCCGGCGTGCTGCAGCCCACAGCGGCGGGAGGCGGCGAGGGCTTTGTGGTGCGCTTCGGCAACCCCATGGCTCTGGTGGTGGACACCACCCTCCTGCCCGGGGCCACGGTGGGTCTGTCCTATGCCTTCACCCTGCAGGCCAGCGGTGGCGTCACGCCCTTCCAGTGGAGCCTGGTCTCGGGTTCGCTGCCTCCCGGGATCGTGCTGGATGCGGCTACGGGGACACTCTCCGGCATCCCCACTACGTCGGGCACCTACAGCTTCACCGTGCAGGTGACGGACGCCCTGGGAGCTAGCGCCACACGCAGCCTCACCCTGACGGTGCATGCGCCCCCGGTCATCCTGACCACGGCCCTCCCGGGCGCCACCCTGGGCACCAGCTATGTCCAGGCCCTGGCCGTCTCCGGCGGCACCACGCCCCTCGCCTGGACGGTGACGGCCGGTTCGTTGCCACCGGGCTTGGCGTTGGATGCTGCCAGCGGCGTGCTGAGCGGCGTCCCTACTGTGGCAGGTTCGTACAGCTTCACGGTGCAGGTGACGGATGTCCATGGGGCCACGGACACCCGGGACCTGAGCCTGACCGTGAGGGTGTCCCCGGTGATCGAGACCACGACGCTGCCCGACGGAACGGTGGGGGTGGGCTACAGCCAGACGCTGTCGGTGAGCGGGGGTGTGGGTCCCTACAGCTGGTCGGTGGTCTCCGGCTCGCTGCCGCCGGGGATCACGCTGGATCCGACGACGGGCGTGCTCTCGGGCACCCCCACCACGGCGGGGAGCTACAGCTTCACGGTGCAGGTGACGGATGTCCATGGGGCCACGGACACCCAGGTCCTGACCCTCAGGGTCACCGATGGGACCTGTGACGGCAGCGCCCCCACCGCCACCGGCTCGGCGGTGACGGTCTCGCCCCTGGCGGGGCTGGCGGTGACCTACGGTAGCGTCACGGCGGCGGGAGAGACCTGCGCCGTGGTGCTGAGCAGCCCGCCGGCCCCGCCTCCCGCGGGCTTCGCCCTAGGCAGTCCTCCCACGCTCTATGAGATCGCCACAACCGCCATCTACGGCGGCGGGGTGCAGGTCTGCATCACCTACGATCCGGCCCGCTTCGCCGGCAACCGGGCCCTGAGGGTCTACCGCTGGGACGGGGCGGCCTGGGCGGATGTGACCCTCTCGGTGGACACCGCCGCCCATCGGGCCTGCGGCACGGCGCCGGCCCTGGGCGTCTTCGGGGTGCTGGAGGAGATCTCCACGGCCGTCACCCTCACCGACTTGCGGGCGGCGTGGACCGAGGAGGGTGTGCTGGTGAGCTGGACCACCGGCTCCGAGACGGACAACTGGGGTTTCCGCGTGTTGCGCGCGGAGAGCCCTGATGGACCCTTCCTGCCGGTGAACGAGGGGTTGCTGCCCGCCCGAGGGGCGCCGGGTCTAGAGGTCTCGTACCAGTACCTGGATACCGGGGCTGTGCCGGGACGTCGCTACTGGTACCGGCTGGAGGACGTGGACGTGAACGGGCGCGTTACCCCACACCCGGCCTTGCCCGTGGCGCCTGGGGCGGCGGTGACGGAGGGGGCGGAACCGGCCGGGGCAGTGCCTCGGCTTGGGGCACCGTCCCGTACGGCTCCGATGTCTGCGCCCCAGGTGAGGGGCCAGGACCGGAAGGCAGGTCATGGGTCTGCGTGGCGGGTGCGGGGCGTGACGTGGGTGGCGACCTCCCGCCCGTCGGCCACGTCGCCGGAGGGGGGGCGGATGCCACCCCAGACGCCGGCCGCGGCCACAGATGATGAGCGTGCGCGCCCCTCTGCGGGGGCAGGTGTGGGACAGACGCCGGCGGAGCCGGCCGGGACCCCGGGGGGGTGGCGGGAGGCCGGTGTCCCCGCGGAGGCGGCCGCGCCCGAGGCGGCAGAGGCCTTGGCGGCGCCGCCGCCCGGCGGGCGCTTCCAGGTGAGCATCCAGGACCGCCGCGGCCACCGTATCCAGGTCGAGCCGGCCGATGGGCACCTGCCGCCGGGACGGGTGGAGGGCCCCGAGGCCCGGATGGAGTCCGGCCGCTGGGTGGTGCGTTGGCGCACGGGCCTCCTGGAGGTGCGGGCCTTCCGGGTGCTCCGGGAGGAGCCGGACGGCAAGGTCACAGAGGTGGCCCGGGTGCCCAGCTTCAGCCACGGGGGATACGAGACCTACCGCTACCGGCTGGTGGATGGAGAGGCCACGGCGGAGCGGGCCTATCGCTACCGCTTGGAGCTGCTGCAC
>WFXX01000133.1 GCA_015490395.1 Gammaproteobacteria bacterium
GCCCGGGGCTGGGCCCACATCGGGGTGCTGGAGACCCTGGCCGAGGCCGGCATCCGCCCCGCGGTGGTCTGCGGCACCTCCATCGGGGCCCTGGTCGGGGCCGCGGCGGTCACGGGGCGCCTGGAGGAGCTGGGGGCCTGGGTGCGCGGCCTAAGCTGGCGGGACACCCTCCGGCTGATGGACTTTACCCTGGCCGGTGGCGGGCTCATCGAGGGCCGCCGCCTGATGGAGCACCTCGGCCGGCGGGTGGGCGAGGTGCGCATCGAGTCCCTGCCGGTGGCCTACGGGGCGGTGGCCACGCGGCTGGACAGCGGGCGGGAGGTGTGGCTGCGGGAGGGCCCGCTCCTGGAGGCGGTGCGGGCCTCCATCGCCTTCCCCGGGCTGTTCACCCCGGTGCGGCGGGACGGCGCCTGGCTGGTGGATGGGGGCATGGTGAACCCGGTGCCGGTCTCCCTCTGCCGGGCCCTGGGGGCGGAGGTGGTCCTAGCGGTGCAGCTGCAGCCGCCGGCCGGCGGACCCTCCGGACGCCTGGTGCTCCCCTCCCCCGCGGGCCGGGGCAAGGGCATGGCGGAGGTGCTCCGGGCGAGGCTCCAGGAGGGGCTGGGTGCCCTCCTCGCCCTGCCCGAGCCCGGGGCCACGCCTGGCGTGGTGGACGTGGTCATGGAGAGCATCCACCACATGCAGCGCTTCATCACCCGCAGCCGCCTGAGCGGCGATCCGCCGGACCTGGTGCTGGCCCCGCGCGTGGGGGACATCGCCCTGATGGAGTTCCACCGGGGGCGGGAGGCCATCGCGGCGGGTAGGGAGGCGGCCCGCCGGGCCCTGCCCTTCCTCCAGGAGCTCCTGGCTCCTTCCGGCGCGCGGCCCTGAGCCTCAGGGGCGCAGCTCCTGGAGGCGGCGCACCACGGCATCCAGGGAGGCCATGAGCTCGCCCCGCACCTCCCCCAGGGCGGGCAGGTCACCCAGCAGCCTGGCGCTGGCCCGGGCCTCCTCCACCAAGGCGGGCTCCTCGGGCAGCAGCCAATGGGCGTTGTCCATGAGCTCGTGTAGCCTGCGGCTGAGGTCGGCCAGCACGTCCAGGTGGGGGATGCGAGCCGGCTCCAGGCCCGCCAGGGTGTGCCGCAGGTGCTCGGCCAGCTGTACCAGGCTGTCTACGGTGTGGCGGATCTGGGGCGCCACGGTGGCCACCGTACGCAGGCCCTCGCGCAGATCTTGGCCATGGGTCTCCAGCAGGGCTTGGAGGCCCCGCAGCACGTGGAGCAGGTCGGTGAAGAGCCTGGGATCCTGGGTCATGGCACCCTCCTGATTGAGGCCTCGGGGCGGGGCTCCCGCCGCCGGCCGAGAGTGTGCCACGAAGGCGGGGGCCTGGCGAGGGCGGGGGCCTGGCGGGCGCCTCAGCCCCCGGTGCCACCCTCACCCCTAGGGGTCCTGCCCAGGCGCCGCTCCACCTCCAGCACCTGCCGGGTGGTCTCCAGCACCACGTCCGGATTGAGGCTGATGGCGTCGATTCCGATCTCCACCAGGAAGGCAGCCATCTCCGGATAGTCCGAAGGGGCCTGGCCGCACAGGGAGGCGTGGATCCCGTTCCGGCGGCAAGCCTCCACCGCCATGCGGATCATGGCCTTGACCGCCTCGTCCCGCTCGTCGTAGTCGAAGGCCACCTGCTCGTTGTCCCGGTCCACGCCCAGGGTGAGCTGGGTCAGGTCGTTGGAGCCGATGGAGAAGCCGTCGAAGCGCTGGGCGAAGGCATCGGCCAGGACCACGTTGGCGGGGAGCTCGCACATGGCGTAGATGCGCAGCCCGTCCTTCCCCCGGCACAGGCCGTGCCGCGCCAGGGCCTCCAGCACCTGGTCGGCCTCCTCCACCCGTCGCACGAAGGGGACCATGAGGATCACGTTCTTCAGGCCCATGGTCTCGCGCACCCGCCGCAAGGCGGCGCACTCGAGGGCAAAGCCCTCCTCGTAGGCGGGATGGGTATAGCGGGCCGCGCCTCGCAGCCCCAGCATGGGGTTGGCCTCCTGGGGCTCGAAGTCCCGCCCGCCGATAAGGGCCGCGTACTCGTTGCTCTTGAAGTCGGACAGGCGCACCACCACCGGCCGCGGATAGAAAGCGGCGGCGATGGTCCCTACCCCCTCGGCGAGGCGCTCTACGAAGTAGGCCCGCTTGTCGGGATAGCCGCGGGTGAGCTGCTCGATGAGGGCGCGGGCCTGCGGGTCATGCACCCGCTCCGGGTGCACCAGGGCCATGGGGTGGATGCGGATGGACTCGTTGATGATGAACTCCAGGCGCGCCAGGCCCACGCCGTCGCACGGCAGCAGGGCCGTGCGGAAGGCCAGATCAGGATTGCCCAGGTTGACCATGAGGGCGGTGGCCGGTCTGGGCAGGCGGCCGACATCGAGCTCCTCCACGCGGAACGGCAGGCGGCCCCGGTAGATGCGTCCCACGTCCCCCTCGGCGCAGGAGACGGTCACCTCCGCGCCGTCTGGGATACGCTCCGTGCCCTCCCCCGTGCCCACCACCGCCGGGATCCCCAGCTCCCGGGCCACGATGGCGGCGTGACAGGTGCGCCCGCCTCGGTTGGTGACGATGGCCGCTGCCTGCTTCATCACCGGCTCCCAGTCGGGCGTGGTGGTGTCGGCCACCAGCACCTCTCCGGACCGGAAGCGGTGCAGCTCCGAGACGTCCCCGATCACCCGGGCCCGGCCGGCGGCAACGCCCTGGCCCACCGCGCGGCCCTCGGCCAGCACCTCGCCGCGGCCCTCCAGGTGCCAGGTGCGCAGCAAGGTGGGCCGCCGCTGGGAGGCCACCGTCTCGGGGCGAGCCTGGACGATGTAGAGCCGCCCGTCGATGCCGTCCTTGGCCCACTCGATGTCCATGGGCCGGCCGTAGTGCTCCTCGATGCGCAGGGCATAGCCGGCCAGCTCCAGGACCTCCTCGTCGCCGATGCAGAAGCGGCTCCGCTCCGCCGGGGTGGTGGGCACGTTCCGCGTGGTGGCCCCCCCGGTGGCGCGGGCATAGACCATCTTCAGCTTCTTCGAGCCGAGGCGACGGCGCAGCACCGCCCGGTAACCTTCGCGGTAGGTGGCCTTGTGGACGTAGAACTCGTCCGGATCCACCGTCCCCTGGACCACGTTCTCGCCGAGGCCGTAGGCGGCGGTGACGAAGACCACTTCCCGGAAGCCGGACTCGGTGTCTAAGGTGAAGATCACGCCGGAGCTGGCCAGGTCCGAGCGCACCATCCTCATCACTCCCACCGAGAGGGCCACCTTGAAGTGGTCGAAGCCGTGGTCGATGCGGTAGTGGATGGCCCGGTCGGTGAACAGGCTGGCAAAGCAGCGCCGCACGGCCTCGAGCAGGTGGGCCCCGCCACGGACGTTGAGGTAGGTCTCCTGCTGGCCGGCAAAGCTGGCGGTGGGCAGGTCCTCGGCGGTGGCCGAGCTGCGCACGGCCAGGCTGAGTTCCTCGCCGTACGCCTCACGCAGCCTCCCGTAGGCCTCCAGGATCTCCCGGGCCAGGTCCTCGGGCAGGCCGGCCTCGTAGACGATCTCCCGTGCCCGCCGCGCCCGCCGCGCCAAGTCCTCCACGTCGGACGGGTCCAGCCCTTCGAGCACCCGGCGCAGCGTGCCCTCCACCCCCGCGCGCCGCAGCACGTAGCGGTAGGCCTCGGCGGTGACGGCGAAGCCGTCGGGGATCGGGATCCCCTTGGGGCGCAGCTCTCGATACATCTCCCCCAGAGAGGCGTTCTTGCCTCCCACCAAGGCGACGTCGCCGGCTCCGATCTCCTCGAGGAAGCGGATGAAGCGGTAGCGGCCCATGGGCTGTCCTCCGGATGCAGCGCCGCCTTCCAGCTTGGCAGAATCGGCCAGGTCTTGCACCTGGCAGGGGTGGTCACAAGGAAGCGGGCCGCCGGTGAACGGCGGCCGAGACAGGGTAGGAGCAACGCTAGCGCCCGGCCCCGGGGCGGGGCCGGGCGCGGCGGAGATCCGGCTACTTTTGGACCATCTCCTTGAGTCTCTTGAGCGGAGTGACCTTCACCACCGTCCGGGCCGGCTTGGCCTTGATCATGATCTCCTCCCCGGTGAAGGGGTTGATCCCCTTGCGGGCCCGGGTGGCCTTCTTCTTGACGGTGCGGATCTTCAGCAGCCCGGGCAGCTTGAACTCCCCCGCCCCCCGCGGCTTGATATGGCGCTCAATGAGCAGGGCCAGCTCGTCCAGCACCTGGCTCACCTGCTTGCGGGCCAGGCCGGTGCGCTCGGCCAGCGCGGCCAGGATCTGGGACTTGCTCATGGGCTCGCGGATGGCGGTGGCCCTTGCAGTCGCGCTGGTCCGGGCCGTGGTCTTGCGCGCGGCCGTCTTCCTCCCTGCGGCGGCCTTCTTCTTGGCAGCGGTCTTCCTGGTGGTCGCTTTTCTAGCCATGCTCCCCTCTTCCCTTTTCTTTGGCGAAAGGCACCAGACAAAAATCGCGGGCATAACCTTAGTGCAAACACGCTGCCTTTTCCAGCATGCAGCGGAAGGATCGCTTCAGGACGGCTCCTCGCGGTACCAAGCGAGCCGCCCGCGCAAACGCACCACCTCGCCGACGATGAGCAGCGTGGGCGCACGCACCGGCTCGCGCGCCACGGCCTCGGGGAGGGTGGCCACGGTGGCGACGATCACCCGCTGGTCGCGGGTGGTGCCGCGCTCGACCAAGGCGGCGGGCATGTCGGGACGCATGCCGTGCGCCACCAAGCCTCGACATAGCGCCTCCAGCCCTTGCAGTCCCATGTAGACCACCAGGGTCTGGCCCGGGCGCACCATGGCCTCCCAGTCCATGGGCTCGCCGCCCTCGGCCCGGTGGCCAGCCACGAAGAGCACGGAGTGGGCGCAGTCGCGATGTGTCAGGGGGATGCCGGCATAGGCCGCACAGCCTGTGGCCGCGGTGATCCCGGGCACCACCTGGAAGGGGATGCCCTCCTCGGCCACGGTGGCGATCTCCTCCCCACCGCGGCCGAAGACGAAGGGATCGCCCCCCTTCAGGCGCAGGACCCGCTTGCCCTGCCGGGCCAGCCGGATCATGAGGGCGTTGATCTCCTCCTGGCGCATGGCGTGGAAGGCGCGGCGTTTGCCCACATAGATGCGCTCGGCCTCCCGCCGTCCCAGCTCCAGGATGGCCTCAGGCACCAGACGATCGTAGAGGATGACGTCGGCCCGCTGGAGCAGCCGCAAGGCCCGCAGGGTAAGGAGTTCCGGATCTCCGGGGCCGGCACCCACCAGGTAGATCTCACCCTGGCGCCAGTGCCCCTCGGAGCGCTTGGCCTCCTCCAGCGCTCCTTCCAGGAGCGCCGCGGCCCGCCGCTCGGCCCCCCCGAGGAACTGCGCGGCCACGGGGCCCTCGAGCACCCATTCCCAGAAGCGCCGGCGGGCGGTGGCGTCGCGCAGCCGCTCCTTTACCCGCTCCCGATAGCGGCCGGCGAAGGCAGCGAGGCGCCCATAGCCAGCGGGGATCAGGGCCTCCAGGCGCTCGCGCAGCATGCGGGCCAGCACCGGGGCCCTCCCGCCCGAGGAGACGGCCACCACCACTGGCGAGCGGTCCACCACAGCCGGAAAGACGAAGCTGCACAGCTCGGGGCGGTCCACCACGTTCACGGGAAGCTGCCGGGCCTGGGCCGCCTCGGCCACCTCCTGGTTCACCGCCTGATCAGCGGTAGCCGCCACCGCCAAGGCGCAGCCCTCCAAGTCCGCAGGGCAAAAGGCCCGCGCGCGGTGCTCCACCACGCCCTCAGCGGCCAAGGCGGCCAACTCGCTCTTAAGCGTCGGGGCTACCACGCGCACCCGGGCCCCGGCCCGCCTCAGCAGCCGCACCTTGCGGGCGGCCACCGCGCCACCGCCCACCACCAGGCAGAGCCGCCCCTTGAGGTCCAGGAAGACAGGAAACCAGTCCAAAGGCGCCACAGGAGCAGGCAACGGAACGGAGACTCAGCCAATGAGCTCCTGCCCGTCCAGGTAGGGTCGCAGGGCCTCGGGCACGCGGATGCGCCCGTCGGCCTCCTGGTAGTGCTCCATCACCGCCACCAGGGTCCTGCCCACGGCCAAGCCGGAGCCGTTGAGGGTGTGCACCGGCTCGGGACGACCGGTCTCTGGGTTGCGCCAGCGCGCCTTCATGCGCCGGGCCTGGAAGGCCTCGAAGTTGGAGCAGGAGGAGATCTCCCGGTACCGGCCCTGGGCGGGGAGCCAGACCTCCAGGTCGTAGGTCTTGGCCG
The DNA here is from genome assembly GCA_015490395.1 of Gammaproteobacteria bacterium. Classification (GTDB taxonomy): domain Bacteria; phylum Pseudomonadota; class Gammaproteobacteria; order DRLM01; family DRLM01; genus S141-70. The sequence continues at coordinate 6,240 of WFXX01000133.1, forward strand.
CGGCGAAGCCCAGGTCCCCCGTGCACAGGGCCACCACGCGGTAGGGCAGCTCCAGGCGCTGCAGCACGGCCTCGGCGTGGGCGGTGAGCTCCTCCAGGGCCCGATAGGAGTCCTCGGGCCGCACCACCTGCACCAGCTCCACCTTCTCGAACTGATGCTGGCGGATCATGCCCCGGGTGTCCTGGCCGTAGGAGCCGGCCTCGCTGCGAAAACAGGGGGTATGGGCCACCAGGCGCAGGGGGAGCTCCTCCGGCTCCAGGATGCGCTCGCGCACCAGGTTGGTCACCGGCACCTCGGCGGTGGGGATGAGGTAGTAGCCGGGATCGCCCTGCACCTTGAACAGCTCTTCCTCGAACTTCGGCAGCTGCCCGGTACCCACCAGGGCCTCGGCATGGACCAGATAGGGCACGTAAACCTCGCGGTAGCCATGCTCCCGGATGTGCAGGTCCAGCATAAACTGGATGAGCGCCCGGTGCAGGCGAGCCAGGTCACCCTGCAAGGTCACGAAACGCGAGCCCGCAATGCGCGCCGCGGCCTCGAAGTCCATCTGCCCCAGGGCGGCCCCCAGGTCCACGTGGTCCTTGGGGGTGAAAGGGAACCGGGGCGGCTCGCCCCAGCGCCGCAGCTCCACGTTGTCGCCCTCGTCCCGGCCTTCGGGGACGCTAGGATGGGGCAGGTTAGGAAGGGTCAACAAAAGGGCCTCCAGCTCCTGGCGCAGCGCAGCCAGGCGCTCCCCGGCCGTCTTGAGCTCCTCGCCGATGGCTGCCGTCTCGCGAAGCAGTGGCCCAATATCAGCTCCTTGGGCCTTGAGCCGGCCAATCTCCCGGGAGCGCTGGTTGCGCAGGTGCTGCAGCTCCTGGGTGCGGCTCTGGATGGCCTTGCGCTCCTCCTCCAAGGCCCGGAGCCGAGCCACATCCACCTGGAAGCCCCGAGTGGCCAGGCGCCTAGCCACCCCTTCCAGGTCGGTGCGGATGAGCTTGGGATCGAGCATGGTCGCTTCTTCGTCAGGGATGCCCGGAGCCGCCGTCGCGATAGGTGTGGGCACGCCAGCTCACGATGTGGTCGGGCTTGAGCTCGCGGGCAAGGTGCTGCACCACGGCCATGGCCTTACCCGGCACGTCGAAGAACTCCACCACCACGGGCAGGTCCAGGGCCAGATCCACCAGCCGGGCGGTGTGCAGGGCCCCGGAGTCGCCGAAGCCCTCCACGGCGCGGAAGACGGTCACACCCCGAATACCCTCCTCCTTGCGCAGCCGCTCCAGCAGGCGGTCCAGGCGGGTGCCCCGCTCGCTGAGGTAGATGCGCACCACCATGACCTCTACCGCTCGCACGGACACCTCTCCGCCGTCCGCTCAAAGCGCCCTGCCGAGCACGATGCCCGCCCAGACCGCCGCTAGGCATAGCACCACGCTGGCCAAGACGTTGGCCGCCGCCAGGGTCCAGGCCCCCTCCTCCACCAGGGCGAAGGTCTCCAAGGAGAAGGTGGCGAAGGTGGTGAAGGCCCCCAGCAGGCCCACCAGGAGGGCCGCCCGCCAAGTGGGGCCCAGCCCCAGGCGCTCCACCAGCAGCACGTACAGCAGCCCCATCAGCAGCGAGCCGGTCACGTTCACCACCAGCGTGCCCCAAGGGAAGCCGCGCCCCAGGAGGGCGTAGGTGGCGGTGGAGACGGCGTAGCGCAGCACGGCCCCCAGCGCGCCGCCGGCGGCGATGGCCAGCCAGGAGCTCACCGGCACCCCACCCCGCCCCTGCCACGGGCCCCGGCTGCCCGCTCGTCCAGCTCGCGCAGCCGGGCCAGCTTCTCCCCGATGCGGATCTCCAGCCCTCGCGGCACCGGATGATAATACACGCGCCCCTCGAGCTCCTCGGGCAGGTAGCGCTCGCCGGCGGCATAGCCCTCGGGCTCGTCGTGGGCGTATCGGTAGCCGCGCCCGTAGCCCAGCTCCCGCATCAGGCGGGTGGGCGCGTTGCGCAGGTGCAAGGGCACCTCCAGGGAGCCGTGGCGGCGGGCGTCCTCCATGGCCGCCCCGAAGGCCCGGTAGACGGCGTTGCTCTTGGGGGCGCAGGCCAGGTAGACCACGGCCTGGGCCAGGGCCAGCTCCCCTTCGGGGCTGCCTAGGCGCTCCTGGACCTCCCAGGCGTCCAGGGCCAGGCGCAGGGCGCGCGGGTCGGCGTTGCCCACGTCCTCGCTGGCCATGCGCACCACCCGGCGGGCCACGTAGAGGGGATCGCAGCCCCCGTCCAGCATGCGGCAGAGCCAGTAGAGGGCCGCGTCCGGGTCCGAGCCCCGCACCGACTTGTGCAGCGCCGAGATCTGGTCGTAGAAGGCCTCCCCCTGCTTGTCGAAGCGCCGCACCGTCCCACCGGCCACCACCTCGGCCACCAAGGCCTCGTCGATCACCGCTCCGCCCGCCTCCTCCCGGGCCAGGTCTGCGCAAAGTTCCAGGAAGTTCAGGGCCCGCCGGGCGTCGCCGTCGGCGGCCTCGGCCAGCCGCCGGCGCACGCCGGGCGCCAGGCGCAGCCCCCGCCCGCCCAGGCCGCGCTCGGGATCCTCCAGGGCTCGCTGCAGCACCGCCTCCACGGCCTCCGCCGGGAGAGGACGCAGCACGTAGACCCGGGCCCGCGAGAGCAGGGCGTTGTTCAGCTCGAAGGAGGGGTTCTCGGTGGTGGCCCCCACGAAGGTAAAGGTGCCGTCCTCCACGTAGGGCAGGAAGGCGTCCTGCTGGGCCTTGTTGAAGCGGTGCACCTCGTCCACGAAGAGCACGGTGGCCCGCCCCGCCTCCCGGGCTCGGCGCGCCCGCTCCACGGCGGCGCGCACCTCCCTGACGCCCGCCAGCACCGCCGAGAGGCTCAGGAACTGGGCGTCCACCTGCGCCGCGAGCAGCCGGGCCAGGGTGGTCTTGCCCGTGCCCGGCGGGCCCCAGAGGATCATGGAGTGCAGGTGCCCGGCCTCGATGGCCTGGCGCAGGGGCTTGCCGGGGCTGAGGAGATGCTCCTGGCCGGCGAACTCCTCCAGGCTCCGCGGACGCATGCGGTCGGCCAGCGGCCGGCCGAGGGCGGCGGTCTCCCTGGCGCTCACGGTGCAGGACCCTCCCGCACCACGTCCGTCCCGGGCGGCGGCTGGAAGGTGAAGAGCCCTTCCGGCAGCGCCGGATCCAGCCGCACCCGCTCCAGGTGCAGCACGGTGCGCCGGTCCAGGGCATCGAGGAGCTCCAGGCGCCGGGGCACGCCGTCGCCGTCGAGGCCGAGACGCAGGGCCCGGAAGGAGCCGCCGCCCTCCCGCGGCCTGAGCAGCAGCCAGCGCAGGCCCGCCGCCTCACCAGCCTCCTCCATCAGGAACCGCTCCTCCAGCGCCACGGCGCCGCTGAGCAGGGCCGCCGGGGTGGCCCCCAAGGCCTCGTCCCAGGGGCGCACGGTGACCTGGGCTAGCTCCGGGTCGTACACCCAGACCCGCTCGCCGTCGCCCACCACCAGCTGCCGAAAGGGGCTCCGGTACTCCCAGCGGAAACGGCCCGGGCGGGCCAGATAGAGCTGTCCCTCGGAGCGCTCCCGGGCCCCACCGACGCCCGCGGTCTCCTGCACGAAGTCCGCCTCCAGGGTGCGCATCCGCTCCAGGAAGGCCTCCAACAGGGGCCCGCCCCCGTCGGACGCCGCGGCCGCCCGGAGCGAAACCGCCAGCAGGGCCAGGCCGGCCGCCGCGAGCAGGAGGCGGGCGGTCATGATGGCGGCGGCGGGGGGGCCAGCACCTCCCGCGTCCCGTTGGGCTGCAGCGGGCCCACCACCCCGGCCCGCTCCATCTGCTCGATCATGCGCGCGGCCCGGTTGTAGCCGATCTTCAGCCGGCGCTGCACGCCGGAGACCGAGGCCCGGCGGGTCTCGGTCTCCGG
>WFXX01000134.1 GCA_015490395.1 Gammaproteobacteria bacterium
GCCTGGCACGCCCTGCCGCCCGAGGAAGTCCTTCAGGCCCTGGCGAGTGGCCCCCGGGGGCTGGACCCGGAGGAGGCCGCCCGCCGCTTGGAGCGCTATGGGCCCAACCGCCTCCCCGAGCCCGCCCGACGTCCCGCCTGGCGGCGCTTCCTGGCCCAGTTCCGCAACCTGCTGATCTACGTGCTCCTGGTGGCCGGGGCGGTCACCGCCGCCCTGGGCCACTGGCTGGACAGCGGCGTGATCCTGGGCGTGGTGCTCATCAACGCCCTGGTGGGCTTCGTCCAGGAGGGCCGGGCCGAGCGGGCCCTGGAGGGCCTGCGGCGGATGCTCAGCCCCCAGGCGGTGGTGCGACGGGGGGGCCGGGCCCGGACGGTGGCCGCCGAGGAGCTGGTGGTGGGGGACGTGGTGCTGCTGGCCCCCGGGGACCGGGTGCCGGCCGACCTGCGCCTGCTCAGGTCCCACGAGCTGGCCGTGGACGAGTCCCTGCTCACCGGCGAGTCGGTGCCGGTGCCCAAGGACCCGGCCCCGGTGGCGGCGGGCCTGCCGGTGGCCGAGCGCCGCTCCATGGCCTACTCCGGCACCCTGGTGGTGCGGGGCCAGGCCGAGGGGGTGGTGGTGGCCACGGGCGAGGCCACCGAGGTGGGTCGGATCGGGCGGCTGCTGCGCGAGGTCCAGCCCCTCACCACCCCCCTGGTGGCCCAGATGGAGCGCTTCGCCCGGGCCCTCACCGTGGCCATCCTGGCCCTGGCCGCGGTCACCTTCGCGGTGGGCGGCCTGCGGGGCTTCCCCTGGGCGGAGATGTTCCTGGCCAGCGTGGGGCTGGCGGTGGCGGCCATCCCGGAGGGCCTGCCCGCCATCCTCACCATCGCCCTGGCCGTGGGGGTGCAGCGCATGGCCCGCCGGCACGCCATCATCCGGCGCCTGCCGGCGGTGGAGACCCTGGGGGCGGTGACGGTGATCTGCACCGACAAGACCGGCACCCTGACCCGCAACGAGATGACGGTGACGGCGGTGGTCACAGCCGCCGGCCGGCTGCGGGTGGAGGGGGTGGGCTACGCGCCTCGGGGCCGGCTGCTGCCGGAGGCCGGGGCGCCTGGGGAGGACCCAGCCCTGGAGCGGCTGCTGGAGGCGGCGGTGTTGTGCAACGACGCCGAGGTCTCCTGGGAGGACCCCGAGGAGCCCCGGGTGGCCGGGGACCCCCTGGAGGCCGCCCTGCTGGTGCTGGCGGCCAAGGCCGGGCGGGATCCGGAGCGGCTGCGGCAGGCCCGGCCCCGCCTGGCCGCCCTGCCCTTCGACGCCCGCCGCCGCTACATGGCCACTCTGCACGCCGGCGACGGGGGCGCCGCCCTCTATCTCAAGGGGGCCCCGGAGCGGGTGCTGGAGCTGTGCCGGACGGAGCGGGCCCCGGAGGGGCCGCGGCCCCTGCGCCGGGAACGCTGGGAGGCGGCCGCCCGGGAGCTGGCCGGGCAGGGGCTGCGGCTGCTGGCCCTGGCCTGGCGGCCCGCCCGTCCGGAGGAGGCCCTGGAGCCCGGGGCGCTGGGGGAGCTGGAGCTCCTGGGCCTGGTGGGGGTCATCGACCCGCCCCGCCCGGAGGCCGCGGCGGCCGTGGCCCGCTGCCGGGAGGCGGGCATCGCCGTGAAGATGGTCACCGGGGACCACGCCCTCACCGCCGAGGCCGTGGGGCGCGAGCTGGGCATCGGGGACGCCCGCAGCACCCTCACCGGCCAGGAGCTGGAGGGCCTGGACCCGCAGGCCCTGCGGGAGGCGGTGGCCGGGGCCAGCATCTTCGCCCGCACCAGCCCGGAGCAGAAGCTGCGCTTGGTGGAGGCCCTGCAGGGCCGGGGCGAGGTGGTGGCCATGACCGGCGACGGCGTCAACGACGCCCCCGCCCTGCGCCGGGCGGACATCGGCATCGCCATGGGGCGCAAGGGCTCGGACGCGGCCAAGGAGGCCGCGGAGATGGTGCTGGCCGACGACCACTTCGCCACCATCGTCCGCGCGGTGGAGGAGGGGCGCACCGTCTACGACAACATCCGCAAGTCCCTGCTCTACATCCTGCCCACCAACGGGGGCGAGTCCCTCATGGTGCTGGGGGCGGTGGCCTTCGGCAGCGTGCTGCCCGTCAC
>WFXX01000135.1 GCA_015490395.1 Gammaproteobacteria bacterium
GGGCAGGACCTTCACCGGCTGGCCAGGGCGCAGGCGCTCGGCCCCGCGCACCACCACCCGGTCGCCCGGTTGCAGCGCGCCCCGCACCTCCACCAGCATCCCGTCGGCCACGCCCACGGTGACGGGGACGCGCTCGGCGGTCCCCTTCCCGGTCAGGCGGAAGACCGCCACCCCCTCCCGGCGCAACACCAGCGCGTCCCGGGGCACGGTCAGGGCTCGACGGGGCACGGCCTCGGGTACCGCCACCCGCACGGCCTCGCCCAGGGCCCAGATCCCGGGCGGGGCCTCCAGGCGCAGCAGCCAGGCGTGGGGGTGGCCCTCGCCCCGCCCCCCGCCTTGCACGGACAGACGCAAGCCCGGACGGAGCAGGCGGGCCTGGGCGGGGGGAACCGGGGCACGAATCTCCAGGCGCTGCGGGTCCACCAGCCGCACCACCGGATCGCCCGGCGCCACCCGCTCGCCGGGGCGGGCGAGGCGCTCGGCCACCACGCCGGCAAAGGGGGCCAGGATGCGGCTGCGTCGGGTCAGGTCCGCCAGACGCTCGGCCCGAGCCCGCGCGGCGGCCAGGGCCTCGCGCGAGGCATCGCGGAGGGAGCGCACCTCGTCCCGCCGGGTGGCCGCGGCCAGGTCCCGCTGAGCCAGGCTCCGCAGACGCCGGAGCTCCGCCTCCAGATAACGCAGCCGGGCCTCCTCCTCCCGTGCCTCGGCCCGGGCCTCCTCCAGCTGCAGAAGCAGCTGCCGGTCCTCCAGCCGGGCCACCGCCTCGCCCTCGGCCACTCGGGCGCCCGCTTCGCGCACCTCCAGCAGCCTACCGGCCACCTCCGCCGCCACCCGCGCCTCCCGGGCGGCCGTCACCAGGGCGGGGACCCACCGGCGCGGGGCCAGCTCGGCCAGGCGTGCCTCGTCCACCACCACTAGGGCGGCCCGCCCCTTCCCGGCGGCGGCTGCGAGGGGGGCGGGCGCCAGCGCCGTGCCCAGCCCGACGGCGATCAGCAGGGCCCGAATGGCGGCGCGCCGGCTCACGCGGATCTCCTCCTGCTGGAGTCGGAGAAGCCCGCAGTATAGCGTCCGGCCGCCTGGCTGCCCGCATTCCCATACGGCTTGCCGGGTTGGGTGGCGCTTCCGTTATCCTCGCCCGGCGTGCCCCCCTGGCGCACGCCCGGGGAAGTGGACCACCGAGATAGATCAAGGAGGCTCCCATGCGGAAGGTGACGCGATGGACGGCGGCGGTGGCGGTGCTGGTGCTGGGAACGGCAGCGGCCCAGGCGGCGCCCTTCGGGCTTTTCGGGCCGCGGGACCTGGCCATGGGAGGCGTCGGGACGGCCGCGGCGCGGGCCGTGCAGGCGGGGCACCACAATCCGGCCCTGCTGGGCCTCGCCGGCGAGCGAGAGCGTTTCGCCATGGCGCTCCCGGTGCTCCTGCGGCTGGCCGATCCCGACGACCTGGAGGGGGCGGTCAGCGACTTCCAGGACGCCCGCTACATCCCCGACTTCCGCGACGCGGTGGACGCCTTCAACGCCTCGCCGCAGCCCTTCGCCGTCAAGGCCGCCGGCCCGCTGGGGGACCGGGTGATTCAGGCTTCTCAGCGGCTGGTGAATGCCTTGCCCACCCTCTCGGGCAAGGCCCTGGAGGGCGAGGGGCACCTGGCCCTGGCCGTGGCGCTGCCCCGGGATGGCTGGGGCGTGGCCGTCACCGCCACGGGCCGGGCCCTGGGCGGGGCCGAGCTGTACGTGGCCCAGCAGGACATCGACAACTTCAACCGGGTGATCCAGGGCCTGCAAAGCAAGGATCCCACGGGCATCGTCCAGGCCGGCCGGCTCATCGACTTCTCCTCGGGCACCGTGATGGGCTCGGAGGTGCGCGGGCGCGGGGCGGTGTTGGCCGGCGCGGGCCTGTCCCTGGCCTGGGCCTTCGCCGACGCCGAAGGGGCCCTCGCCGTGGGGGTCACCCCCAAGCTCCTGCGGGTGGAGACCTTCGACTACGCCCTGGACCTCGAGACCGCCGACGTCACCGTCGACCAGGGCCGCCGCGGCTACACCGGCTTCAACCTGGACGCCGGGCTGGCCTGGGCGCGCCAGGGCGGCTGGCGCCTCGGCCTGGTGGCCAAGGACCTGCTGCGGCGCGACTACGAGACCGCCCTGGGGAACACCGTGCGCCTCCGCCCCCGGGTCCGCGCCGGACTGGCCTGGCAGGGCCGGCGCGGCACCCTCGAGGCGGACCTCGATCTGTCCCGCAACGACCCCATGGGCCTGGACAGCGCCACCCGCTTCCTCGCCCTCGGCGGCGAGCTGGACCTGGGCGGCGTGCTCCAGCTCCGCGCAGGTCTGCGGCACGACCTGGAGGGCAACCTGGATACCGCCTACGCCGCCGGCCTCGGCCTCTCCCTCCTGGGGCTGCACCTGGACGCCGCCGCCATGGCCAGCGGCCGCGAGCTGGGCGCCGCCCTCCAGCTCGGCTGGCGCCGCTGAGGCCCTTTCCCTCCATCGCGGCGGGCCGCCCTGCGGCAGGCCTGCCATTCTCATGCTTTGAGAAGGGCTTCCGTTAGCATGGCTCCTCGGTTATAAGGGGTGCCGTGGCAGGGTGGCTGGCCCGGGCCGCCCGCGGTATCCAGGGAGGAGGAGCCGACATGGACTACGCGACCCGGAGAAGGTTGTCGCTGAGGTCAGAAGTGGTCACCGATGGGAAGGCGGTTGCCGCTCTGAAGCTAGACATGCGCAGTGGCGCAATGGAAGGCGGTGGTTTACCCGCGGATCCGCGAGCGCACAGGGCAGCAGGGTGCGGTCATCTACTTCCTGGACGAGTCGCCGGTGCGCTCCGACCATCATGTGGGCACCACGTGGGCCCCGAGGGGCAGGACGCCCGTGGTGCCCGCGACCGGGGCACGTTTTTCGCTCAACTTCGTCGGCGCCATCAGCCCGCGGGGCGAGTTTCGGTTCATGCTGTACGAGAAGACGATGAACGCCCAGCGCCTCATCGCGTTCCTCAGCGGCTCCTGCATGACGAGCCGCGGCCGGTCTTTCTGATCGTGGACGGTCACCCCGTCCACCGCAGCCGGGTGGTCAGGAAGTTCGTCGAGAGCACGCAAGGGCGTCTGGAACTCCACTTCCTGCCGCCGTACTCGCCGGAGATCAATCCGGTCGAGCAGGTCTGGAACCATGCCAGAGCTTCCAGATCGGCAGGCAGGTGGTGAGCGGCCCCGGATAGCTCAAACGGCTGTTGCTGTCGGCCCTCCAGCGGTTGCAAAGGCTGTCCCATGTCATCCGAGGTTTCTTCCGTCATCCGGAGCGCTGCTACATCGTGACAGAGGGATGAGAGCATACTATTTGCACCCCTTAGCAAGTCAGGGAAATGATAGCTAGAGGCGACTTCGAACAATTTTTCTCGTGCGCGACCGGCGGCCAACGTGCTTATGCCTACCAGATTCGATTAGCGACAGCGGCTTGGCCAGACCTTTTGGAAATTCCTACAGGCCTCGGGAAAACCGCGGGCGTGACGCTCGCTTGGTTGTGGAAACGTGGCTGGCGGATCGGCGGGGAACACGTGCTCCCCGCCTCGGACACGCCACGGCGACTGGTCTGGTGCCTGCCCATGCGGGTGCTGGTCGAACAAACGGCAACCTGTGTCGAAGGGTGGCTGCGGAATCTGGGATGTCTCGGCAGTCCAGGCGAGGGCCGGGTATCCGTGCATCTGCTCATGGGGGGCGAGGAAGACATCAAGGGTTGGGTGGAGTATCCCGAAGAAGATGTCATCCTCGTCGGTACCCAGGACATGCTGCTCTCCCGCGCACTGATGCGCGGCTACGGCATCTCGCGCTACCGCTGGCCCATTGATTTCGCGCTGCTGCACAACGATGCCTTCTGGGTCTACGACGAGGTGCAGCTCATGGGAGCCGGCGTGGCGACCAGCGCCCAACTGGAGGCATTCCGGCGCCGTTTCGAGACCGCACGCCACACCCGCAGCCTGTGGGTCTCCGCTACCCTGCGTCGTGATTGGCTCGCCACCGTGGATTTGCGCGCAGAGCTTGAAGCGTTCAACGTCATCACCCTCGATGAAACCGAGAAATCGCAGCCGGAAATCCGCCAACGCCGTTCGGCCGTCAAGCGTCTCCGGCCTGCCGACACGGTGCTCGATGACGAGAGCGCAAAATCCGGCGCCAGGGCCTATCTTGACCGCCTAGCCGACGAGGTTGCCGCGAAGCATCTAGCAGGTACGACCACGCTGATCGTGTTGAACACTGTGGGACGTGCCCAAGGACTCTACAAGGCGCTGGAAAGGCGCACCGACACTCCCCGGCTACTGGTCCATGCCCGCTTCCGGGC
>WFXX01000136.1 GCA_015490395.1 Gammaproteobacteria bacterium
CCCTGGCGCCATCCCCTGCTCCTCGGCGGCGACGGGGGCGGGCAGCTCCTGCTCCTGCGCCTGCCTCTTGCGGTCGCCCGAATGGGCTGTCGGCTGCGGGCCCTCACCCTCGGCGCGCCCCCCGGCCCGACGGGCCTCGCCTGCGCGTCGCCGGCCCGGGCGGCGCAGCCGCGGCAGGAGCTCGTCGGTGATGGGCTCGTGGGGGATCTTGTGCCCGATGTAGGCCTCGATCTCGGGCATGGAGAAGGCGTAGGTCTCGCAGACGAAGGAGATGGCATCCCCCGAGGCCCCCGCCCGGGCGGTGCGCCCTACGCGGTGCACGTAGTCCTCCGGATCCTGGGGCAGGTCGAAGTTGAACACGTGGGTCACGCCGGGGATGTGCAGCCCGCGGGCGGCCACGTCGGTGGCCACCAGCACCGGGAGCTCCCCCTGCTGAAAACGCTGCAGGAGCTTGAGTCGCCGCTTCTGGGGCACGTCCCCGGAGAGGATGCCGGCCTGCACCCCGTTGGCCTCCAGCCAGGCCTGCACCTTCTCGGCGGCGCTGCGCGTGTTGACGAAGACGATGGCCCGCTCCGGGCGCAGGCGCCGCAGCAGCCCCACCAGCAGGGGGAGCTTCTCCTCGTTGGCCGGGAAATAGGCCACCTCCCGCACCCGCTCGGCGGTGACCTGCTCGGGCTCCACCACCACCCGCCGGGGATTGTTCATGTGCTCGTAGGCCAGCTCCATGACCCGCCAGGACAAGGTGGCGGAGAAGAGCATGTTGAGCCGACGCTCCGCGGGCGGCATGCGCTTGAGCAGGTAGCGGATGTCGCGGATGAAGCCGAGGTCGAACATGCGGTCGGCCTCGTCGATGACCGCCACCTCCACCGCCCTGAGGTCGTAGGCCCGCTGCTTGTAGTAGTCGATGAGCCGCCCTGGGGTGCCGATGAGCACGTCCGCGCCCTGCTCCACCGCCCGGCGCTGGCGCTCGTAGTCCTCACCGCCGTAGACCACCACGAAGCGCAGCCCGGTGTGCCGGCCGAGGAGGAGGGCGTCCTTGTGGATCTGCACCGCCAGCTCCCGGGTGGGGGCCACCACCAGGGCGCGGGGCTGGTTGGGCCGCCGGCCCGGCTGCGCCGGCCGGCGTAGCAGCCGGTCCATGAGGGCCAGGAGGAAGGCAGCGGTCTTGCCCGTGCCCGTCTGCGCTTGGCCGGCCACATCCTCGCCGCGCAGGGCCAGGGGCAGGGTCTCGGCCTGGATAGGCGTGCAGTGGGTGAAGCCGGCCTCGGCCAGCCCCTTCATCAGAGCCTTGGCCAGCCCCAGCTGAGCGAAGGCCACCGCCGTGAGCAGGCGCCCCTCCTTCGCCACCGGGGAAGGGGGGACTGAGCTGTCCTCGCGCTCCATGGCATCCCTCGTGCTCGCGGTCTGCGCCCACGGTCGCCGTCCGGGCCGATCCAGGATAGCAGATCACTTCCTCCGGGCTCTGTTGCAGGCTCCGGGCGGATGGGCTATCTTAGCCGTGGCTTCGCTTAGCGGCCCCCGTTGACGAGGGTCGGCAGCAGAGGCGTCCCGGCCGATACCGGAGGGGAGCCTAGTTAAGGACTGGGAGATGGGACTACGCCCTTCCTGGGGGCCCACACCGCATAACGACAAGCCCGACGTCCGCGACACCCGATACCACTTTACAAGCGCCCGGCATCCTCCTACCCGGATTGCTTCTGGAGACTGCGCTCGTGAGTGATCAGATCGTGCACGTGACGGATGCGACCTTCGAGGACGAGGTCCTGAAGGCCGACGGTCCGGTGCTGGTGGACTTCTGGGCCGACTGGTGTGGCCCGTGCAAGATGATCGCCCCCATCCTGGACGAGATCGCGCGGGAGTATGCCGGCCGGCTCAAGGTAACCAAGCTGAACATCGACGAGAACCCGGCTACTCCCCCGAAGTACGGCATCCGGGGCATCCCCACGCTGATGCTGTTCAGGGACGGGGAGGTGCAAGCCACCAAGGTCGGGGCCGTCTCCAAGTCGCAGCTCACCGCGTTCCTCGATAGCAACCTGTGACCGGGTCGGGGGAGCGTCGGTGCGCTCCCCGCCCCCTTGAGGAGGCCCGAGACAGCCCCGAGGCAGGATCGCGTCAGGCCTCTGCTGCGACCCTGCGGCCAACCCCCTGTGCCGACGGTCCCCCC
>WFXX01000137.1 GCA_015490395.1 Gammaproteobacteria bacterium
GGCCTCCCAGCATGACCCCCAGCAGCAGCCGCAGGGCCCAGGCCCCCATCAGAAGCAGGGCCGCGGCCAGGGCGGCCAGGGCGGCCAGCCGCCAGCGCCAGGGGTGGAGGTAGTCGATGAGCACGTCCCGGACCCCCACCCAGGCATGCAGCAGCAGCACCGGGACCAGCACGAGGGTGGCGGCCCCGGTGAGGGGGGCGGCCAGGAAGGCCCGCCAGGCCTCGCTGTCGCCGGGAAGGCCCTCGGCGGCCAGACGCCCGCCCACCAGCAGCCCGTAGAGGAGCAGGTACAGGGCCGAGAGGCGCTGCAGGACCCAGGCCCGCAGCCCGTGGAGGCGGAAGCTCAGAGCCACAGCGCCACCCACAGCAGCAGGGCCAGCAAGGGGGCAGCCCCCAGCACCATCCAGGCGCTGCGCGCCGAGGCCTCCCGTCCGTGACCCAGACCCAGATCCAGGGCCAGCAGGCGCAGACCGGCCAGGAGGTGGTGGCTGTAGGCCCAGAGCAACAAGAGCAGGGCCAACCCTCCTGCCCAGGAGCCCAAGGCCTTCTGGGCCCGGGCGTAGCCCGCCGGGCCCTCCAGGGCCAGGCCCAGGTAGTACAGGCCCAGGGGCAGGGCGAGGAAGAGCAGCAGGCCGCTCAAGCGATGGAGGATGGAGACCCGGGCGGTGACCGGCAGACGGATGCGCCGCAGGTCCAGGAACACGGGACGCCCGCCCTTCCCTCTTTGGGGCGTCCACCTGCCGTCCGCGCCTCGGTCCGCCTTGCTCTCGCGCATGTCCCCATGCTAGCGCCTGGCCCCGGGAGTGGCCAAGACGCCGCGGGGAGCACCCCGGCCCGGGGCTTTGGGGCGCTATCATGGGGCGGCTCTGGCCCGAGAGCGAGGAGACGGGGCATGGACGAGGAAGCATGGCAGGCCCGCCTGGCGGACGCCGGGGCCGTGACGGAGGGGGGCCGGGTGCTCCACTACGGCAACCCGGACCTGGAGCGGCGGGTGGCCCTCACCGGGGCGGTGATGGCCGACCTGGGCCACTGGGGCGTGATCCGGGCCCGGGGGCCGGATGCGGCGAACTTCCTGCAAGGGCAGCTCACGGCGGACCTGCGGGAGGTAGGCCCGGCCGCCAGCCGGCTGGCCGCCCACTGCACCCCCCAGGGAAGGGTGCGCAGCCTCTTCCGCCTGCTGGCGCGGGAGGAAGAGGAGCTGCTCCTCCTGTTGCCCCGGGAGGTGGTGGAGCCGGCCCTGGAGGCCCTACGGCGCTACGTGCTCATGGCCCGTGTGGTGCTGGAGCCCGCGGGCGAGGGCTGGGTGCGCCTGGGCTACGCCGACCCCCGCGGCGGTCAGCGGCTGGCCGAGGCCCTGGGGGGAGAGGTGCCCGGGGAGCCGGACGCGGTCCACCGAGCAGGTGACGTGATCGTGGTACGGCTCCACGGGAGCCATCCCCGCTTCCTGCTCCTGGGGGAGCGGCCCGCCATGGAGCGGCTCTGGGAGCGGCTGGATGTGCACGCCGCCCCGGTGGGGGCCCCGGCCTGGGAGCTGCTAGCGGTGCTGGCCGGCGAGCCCCAGGTCTATCCGCAGACCTCGGAGGCCTTCCTGCCCCAGATGCTCAACCTGGACCTGCTGGGCGGAGTGAGCTTCGCCAAGGGCTGCTACACGGGTCAGGAGGTGGTGGCCCGCACCAGACATCTGGGCCGGCTCAAGCGCCGTATGCGCCGGCTGGGCTGTCCCGCCCAGGATGAGCCCCCAGCCCCCGGGACGGCCCTGCACAGCCCGGCCTGGCGGACCGACGAGGCCGCCGGCACGGTGGTGCGCGCCGCCGCCGACCCGGACGGGGGCTGCCAGCTCCTAGCGGTGATCCCCCACGAGCTGGCCCCAACAGGAGACCAGGCGGCCGAGCTGCGCCTGGGCGGGCCGGAGGGGCCCGCCTGCCAGCTCCTGCCTCTGCCCTATCCTCTGCCCGAGGAGGGCTGAGCCCCCTCCGCGCCTCCGGCACGCCGGGGACGCAGGTGGGGGAAGAGGAGCACGTCCCGGATGGAGGGGCTGTCGGTGAGGAGCATCACCAGGCGGTCGATGCCGATGCCCTCGCCGGCGGTGGGCGGCAGGCCGTGCTCCAGGGCCACGATGTAGTCCTCGTCGAAGCGCATGGCCTCCTCGTCCCCGGCGGCCCGCTCCTCCAGCTGGCGGCGGAAGCGCTCGGCCTGGTCCTCGGCGTCGTTGAGCTCGGTGAAGCCGTTGGCGATCTCCTGCCCGGCGATGTAGAGCTCGAAGCGGTCGGTCACGGAGGGGTCGGCGTCGCTGCGCCGGGCCAGGGGCGAGACCTCCACCGGGTAGGCGGTGACGAAGGTGGGCTCCTGGAGCCGCTCCTCCACGGTCTTCTCGAAGAGCTCGAGCTGGAGCTTGCCCGGGCCCCAGGTGGGCTTGGGCTCCACCCCCAGCC
>WFXX01000138.1 GCA_015490395.1 Gammaproteobacteria bacterium
ACCCACACCAGCCCCACCACCACCGCAGCGGCCGCTGGGCTGGCCAAGCCCTGGAAGTAGCGGCGCTCAGAGGTGGCCTGGCGAACGTTAAAGCGTGCCAGCCTCAGGGCCGCGGCGGAGGTGAACAGGAAGGCCCCCAGCCAGCCGATCTTGCCCAAGTGCACCAGGGCCCACTGGTAGACCACCAGGGCCGGGGCCAAGCCGAAGGCCACCATATCTGAGAGGCTGTCGTACTCCTTACCGAAGTCACTCTGGGTGTTGGTCAGCCGGGCGATGCGCCCATCGAGGCCGTCCATGAGCAGGGCCACGAAGACGGCCACCCCCGCGGCCCCGAAACGCCCGTTCATGGCCGCCACGATGGCGTAGAAGCCGGCGAAGAGGCCGGCGGTGGTAAAGAGGTTGGGCAGCAGGTAGATGCCCCGCCGGCGGGGCCGCGGCTCGCCGCTCACGAGGCCAGGGCCTCCGCCCGCGCCTGGACGTCCTCGTGCACCAGGCTGGCCAGGATGTCCTCACCCGCCCGCACCCGCCGTCCGGCTTCCACCCGCAGCCGGGCGTTGGCCGGCAGGTGAAGGCGTACCCGGGCCGGGAGGTAGACGAAGGCGCAGCGCTGGCCCTGGCCCAGGCGCTCTCCAGGGCGCACCAGGCAGCGGGTGCGCGCCGGCAACGCCCAACCCTCCAGGGCCAGCACCACGTCATCGCCCTCGTCGGTGCGCAGCCACAAGGCCAGCCCCGGAGCCGCCGGGCGTGCACCACCACGGGGACGGGGATAGGCCGCCCCGGGGCGCAGCCGCCAGAGCCGCATCACCCGGCCCTCCACGGGACTGCGCACCGTGAAGGGGCCCCAGGGCTGCAGCCGCAACACCAGGCCTAGGGAGCGGCGCCCCACGAAGGGATCATGGACGTCCTCCCGCACCCGGACCACCCGCCCGTCCACAGGAGCCAGCACGCCTAGCGGCGAGGGCGGAACCGCCCGATGGGGGTCACGACAGAGGAGCAGCAGCGCCGGGACCAAGGCCAGAGGGAGCAGGGCCGCGCCTCGCCCCCCGGCAGCCAGCACGGCGAGAGACGCCGCGGCCAGCAACGCGGCCCCCGCCCAGCCCTCGCGCGTGACACTCACCGCCGGCGGCCGGGCGCGCCCTCAGTTGCGCTCCCGGGCCACGACGCGCTGGGTCTGGATCCAGGGCATCATGGCCCGCAGCCGCTCGCCCACCTCCTCGATGGGGTGCTCCCGGCCCCGGCGGCGCAGGGCCTTGAGCACCGGGGCCCCGGCCTGGTTCTCCAGGATCCACTCCCGCGCGAAGCGCCCGCTCTGGATCTCGCCCAGGATGCGCCGCATCTCCTCCTTGACCCGCTCATCGATCACCCGCGGCCCACGGGTCAGGTCCCCGTACTCGGCGGTGTTGGAGATGGAGTAGCGCATGTTGGCGATGCCGCCCTCGTACATGAGGTCCACGATGAGCTTGAGCTCGTGGAGGCACTCGAAGTAGGCCATCTCCGGGGCGTAGCCGGCCTCCACCAGCACCTCGAAGCCGGCCTGCACCAGGGCCGTGGCACCGCCGCAGAGCACCGCCTGCTCGCCGAAGAGGTCGGTCTCGGTCTCCTCGCGGAAGGTGGTCTCGATGATGCCCGCGCGCCCGGCACCGATAGCGCTGGCGTAGGACAGGGCCAGGGCCTTGGCCCCGCCGGAGGCGTCCTGGTGCACGGCGATCAGGGCCGGCACCCCGCCGCCCCGGGTGTAAATGGCACGCACCAGATGCCCCGGCCCCTTGGGAGCGATCATGATCACGTCCAGGTCCGGGCGCGGCTCGATCTGCCCGAAGTGGATGTTGAAGCCATGGGCGAAGGCCAGGGCTGCCCCCTGCTTCAGGTGGGGGGCCACCTGCTCCCGGTAGAGGCGGGCCTGATGCTCGTCGGGCACCAGGACCATGACCAGGTCCGCGCCCTCCACCGCCGCCGGCACCTCCCGCACCTCCAGCCCGGCCTCCCGGGCCTTGCGCTCGGAGGCCGATCCGGGGCGCAGCCCCACCACCACCTCCACCCCCGAGTCGCGCAGGTTGTTGGCGTGGGCGTGGCCCTGGGAGCCGTAGCCCAGCACCGCCACCCGCCTGCCGCGGATAATGGACAGGTCCGCATCCTTGTCGTAGTAGATGTTCATGCTCGATCGCTCCCCTACCTGACCACTGGGCGGGCCATCCGCCCTTCGATCCGACGCCCCGGCGTCCCCTCAGGCCAAGGCACGCTCGCCCCGGGCGATGCCCGAGGTCCCCGAGCGCACCGTCTCCAGGATGGCTCCCTCCCCCACCGCCTCGAGGAAGGCGTCCAGCTTCTCCCCGGTGCCGGTGAGCTCCACGGTGTAGGTGGTGGGGGTCACGTCCAGCACGCGCCCGCGGAAGATCTCCGTCAGGCGCAGCAGCTCGGCCCGCGCCTCGCCCTCCGCGCGCAGCTTGATGAGCATCAGTTCGCGCTCGATGTGGGGCCCTTCGGTCAGGTCCACCAGCTTGACCACGTCGATGAGCTTATTGAGCTGCTTGGTGATCTGCTCGATGACCTCATCCGAGCCGGAGGTCACCAGGGTCATGCGCGAGAGCGAGGGGTCCTCCGTGGGGGCCACGGTGAGGGAGTGGATGTTGTAGCCCCGGGCCGAGAACAGCCCCGCCACCCGGCTCAAGGCCCCGGCCTCGTTCTCCAGGAGGATGGAGATGATGTGGCGCATGGCTCCGCTCCCCGCCTCCGCGACCCTCACACCAGGATCATCTCGCTCAGCCCCGCCCCGGCCGGGACCATGGGGTAGACGTTCTCCGTCTGATCGGTGATGAAGTCCAAGAAGACCAGGCGGTCCTTCATGGCCAAGGCTTCCTCCAGGGCCGGCCGCACGTCCTCCCGGCGCTCGATGCGCATCCCCACGTGGCCGTAGGCCTCGGCCAGCTTCACGAAGTCCGGCAGCGACTCCATGTAGGACATGGCGTAGCGGCCCTGGTAGAAGAACTCCTGCCACTGGCGCACCATGCCCAGGTAGCGGTTGTTGAGGTTGATGATCTTGATGGGCAGCCCGTACTGCTTGCAGGTGGACAGCTCCTGGATGCACATCTGGATGCTGCCCTCGCCGGTGATGCAGCAGACCAGGGCGTCGGGATGGGCCAGCTGCACCCCCATGGCCGCCGGCAGCCCGAAGCCCATGGTCCCCAGGCCCCCGGAGTTGATCCAGCGCCGAGGCTTGTCGAACTTGTAGAACTGGGCAGCCCACATCTGGTGCTGACCTACGTCCGAGGTCAGGAAGGCCTCGCCTCGGGTGACCTCGTAAAGCTGCTCCAGCACGTACTGGGGCTTGATGACGGGCGCCTCGCGATCGTACTTGAGGCAGTCCATGGCCCGCCATTCCTCGATCTGCCGCCACCAGGCGGCGAGGGCCTCGCGATCGGGGGAGCGGTCGGTCGCGTCCAGCACGCGCAGCATGTCCCTCAGCACCCGGCCCACGTCCCCCACGATGGGGATGTCCACCTTCACGTTCTTGGAGATGGAGGCCGGGTCGATGTCCACATGGATGATCTTGGCGTGGGGACAGAACTTCTCCACGTTGCCGGTGACGCGGTCGTCGAAGCGGGCCCCGATGGCGATGAGCACGTCGCAGTGGTGCATCGCCATGTTGGCCTCGTAGGTCCCGTGCATGCCCAGCATCCCCAGGAAGCGCCGGTCGGTGGCCGGATAGCCTCCCAAGCCCATCAGGGTGCTGGTGATGGGATAGTCCAGGCGTTGGACCAGCTCGGTGAGCACCTCGGCCGCATCGCTGAGGATCACGCCGCCTCCGGTGTAGAACACCGGCCGGCGGGCCCGCAGGATGAGGTCCACGGCCCGGCGGATCTGGCCCGGATGGCCTCGGGTCACCGGGTTGTAGGAGCGGATGCGCACCCGCTCCGGATAGACGTAGGGGGCCTTGGCGGCGGTGACGTCCTTGGGCAAGTCCACCAGCACCGGCCCCGGCCTGCCCGTGGTGGCGATGTAGAAGGCCTTCTTGAGGGTCAGGGCCAGGTCCCGGACGTCCTTGACCAGGAAGTTGTGCTTGACGCAGGGCCGGGTGATGCCCACGTTGTCCACCTCCTGGAAGGCGTCGTTGCCGATGAGAGCGGTGGGCACCTGCCCGGTGAGCACCACCAGGGGGATGGAGTCCATGTAGGCGGTAGCGATGCCGGTGACGGCGTTGGTGGCCCCCGGCCCCGAGGTCACCAGCACCACCCCCGGGCGGCCGGTGGCCCGGGCGTAGCCGTCGGCGGCATGGGTGGCGCCCTGCTCGTGGCGCACCAGGATATGCTTGACCTGCTCCTGCTGGAAGAGGGCATCGTAGATATGGAGCACCGCCCCGCCCGGGTAGCCGAAGACGTACTCCACACCCTCGTCGCGCAGGCAGCGGACGACGATCTCCGCGCCGGTCAGCTCCATGGACATCGAGACCCCGGGGGCGGAAGCCCTGCTTCAAAGACGAAAAAACCCGCCAAAACGGGCATTTTTGACCTCAACGGGCCAATGAGGGAACGGTACCTTCAGTGCATGGCCCAGGTCAAGGCAGGGCCGCGCGAGCACCTCCCAGGCGCCAGGTAAGAAAGGCCCGGGCGGCCTCCAGGGCCTCGCGGGCCAACCGCGGGTCGTAACCCGGCTCTCGAGGCTCGGAGAACCCGGACCCGCCGGGCAGGCGGCGCAGCACCACCGCCCTCCCCAGGGCCATGGCCTCCTCCTCCAACCGCCGCACCTCCGAGGCGGTGGGGAGGGCAGCACCCTCAGCCAGCAGCACCAAGAGGCCATCCGGGAGCCGACCGAGGGTCTCCGCGTCTGCCGGCAGCAGCGAGGGCTCGATGAGCACAGCGGCCTCCACCGGGGCGGAGGCCGCTCCGGCATGCCGGGCCAGCAAGGTCCAGGCCCGGTCGGCCCCATAGCCCCAACCGATCACCGCGAGGCGCCGCCCCGGCCGGCGCAGGTGTTCCAGCGCGGCAGTCACGTCCGCCTCCACCCACACCGGATCCACCTGCCGGTACACCTCCTCCGCCCGCCGTCGGCTCTCGGGTCGGCGGCCATCGAAGAGGTCGATGGCCAGCGTCCGGAAACCGGCCTCAGCCAGCTGCTCCGCGGCCCGGCGCACGCTCTCGGTCAGGCCCCAGCGGTCGTGCAGCAGGAGCACCCCCACCGCAGCTTCCTCGGGGCCGGCAGCATAGGCATCGAAACGGGTGCCGTAGGCGGTGGTCAGCTCCAGGAAGCGCCCTCCCTGCGCCGCAGGCGTCGCGGCCAGCAACAGGGCCAGGGCCGTCCCGGCCAGCACCGCCGCCCGCCGCCGTCCCCTCGCCATGGCCTGCGCACCTCCTCGCCCACCGAATCTCGAAGGTTCCGGCGCGGACCATAGCATGGCACCCAGTGGGCGGCAATCGGGAAGCCAACGCCTCCCCGTCAGCCCTCCAGCCCCCCCCAACAAGGCCCTCCAGGGGGGGCGGGACGGGACCCGGCCCAGGACGGAGAGGCCGGCGATGGCCACCGCCAGGGCCCCACCCCCGGCGCCGATCAGCCATAGGGCGGGGTCGGGCACATAGGCCAGCCCGAAGACCCGCTCGCCCACCTGCCGTCCCACCAGGGCCGCTCCGGCCGCCCCGAGCAGCCCGGCAAGGGCCCCCAGCGTCAGCAGCTCCGCCGCCAAGGCCCCGTGGAGCAGCCTCCGGGGCGCCCCCAGGGCCCGCAGCAGGGCCGCCTCCCGGCGCCGCTCGGCCACTGTGGCCTGGAGGGTGGCCACCAGGACCACCAGGGAGGAGGCGGCGGTGAGCAGAAAGAGCCCCTCCAGAATCCCCGCCACCTGGTCCAGAATGGCCCGAACCTGCGTCACCAAGGCGGAGACGTCGATGACGGTCACGTTGGGGAAGCGGCGCACTAGGCGCTCCAGCACCGCCTCCCGACCCTCCGGGAGATGGAGCGCGGCGATATGGCTCAGGGGGAAGCCCTCCAAGGCCCCCGGGCTGGTCAGCACGAAGAAGTTGGCCCGCAGGCTCCCCCAGTCCACCCGACGCAAGCTGGTCACCGTCCCCTCCAGGGTCCGGTCGCCCACTCGGAAGCGTAGCCGACTACCCAGCCCCACCCCCAGGGCCCGGGCCCAGCCCTCCTCCACGGAGAAGCGCACCTCCGCCTCCCCCGGGGCCCACCATTGGCCGGCCACCACCTGCTCATCGGGCCCCGGCCGCTCGGCCCAGGACAGGTGGTAGACCCGCAGGGCCAAGCGCCGTGCCCGGGGATCGGCATAGCGCTCGGCCCGCACCGGCTCGCCGTCCAACGCCTCCAGGCGGGCCCGCACAGTGGGATGGAAACGCGGCGGCTCCAGCCCCGCCTCCCGAAAGAAGGTCGTCAACGGCCCTGCCTGTTCGGGGAGGATGCCAATGAGGAAGCGGTTGGGGGCATCGGGTGGCAAGGCGGCCCGCCAAGCGTCCAGGAGGTCTGAACGCACCACCCCCAGCAGCAGGAGCACCAGGGCCGTCAGGCCCACCGCTGCCAGCTGCCCCTGCACCGCGCCCCGCCGACGCAGGGCCCCCGCGTCGGCGGGGCGCGGTGCAGG
>WFXX01000139.1 GCA_015490395.1 Gammaproteobacteria bacterium
CGGGAGTGGGCAATGCCCCTCCCGGGGATCTGTACCTGGAGATCCGCTTCGAGCCCCACCGCCTCTTCGAGGTGCAAGGCCGAGACGTCTACCTCACGCTGCCCGTGACTCCCTGGGAGGCGGCCCTGGGGGCCAAGGTGCGCGCGCCCACCCTGGGAGGGCCGGTGGAGCTGCGCATCCCGCCGGGGGCCCGCTCCGGCCAGAGGCTGCGTCTGCGCGGGCGCGGCCTGCCGGGGCGGCCCCCGGGTGACCAGTACGTGGTGCTCCAGATCCAGACCCCCCCGGCGCGCACCGAGGCCCAGCGCCGGCTGTACGAGGAGCTGGCCCGGGCCATGCCCTGGGACCCGCGGGTGGGGCTCTTTGACTGAGCCCGCAGGAGGTGGCAAGACGCGAAGCGATGGGAGCCATGAGCGAGGAAGGAGGCGCCCTGGTCCGGTGGCAGGTGGAGCTGCGGCAGAGCTACAGCGCTGCGGAGCTGTGCGCCATCTGCGAGCTGGCCGGGGAGGAGCTGCTGGCCATGGTGGAGGAGGGGCTGCTGCGGCCCAGCGGCACGCCCGGGCGCTGGCGCTTCGGGGCCGAGGACCTGGCCCGGGCCCTGGCCGCGCGGCGGCTGCAGCGGGACCTGGGCGTCAACCTGGCCGGTGCCGCCCTGGCCCTGGACCTGGCCGAGGAGCTGCGGCGGCTGCGGGCCCGGGTGGCGCTCCTGGAGCGGCTCCTGGAGGAGGACCTCTCACAAGGATAAGGCGTCCCGGACTACCCGGGCCCCTTGCCCCCTTCCGGGGCGCTGCCTACACTAGCGCCGCCGCCTCGGGGTGGCGCAGCCGAGGGAGGGAGCCATGGGGGGGAGGCCGTCGCCGGCGCTGCGCGCGGGGGCTGTGCTCTGCCTGGGGCTGCTGCTGGCCCTCGCGACCCCTCCTCCCGTCAAGGCCGCCCTAGGCACGGGCGCCCTGGGGCAGACCCGCACCGTCTTAGCGGGCCTGCCCTTCCTGCCCAACCACGGCCAAGCTGACGCCAGGGTGGCCTGGTACCGTCCCCAACCCGAGGGGGTGCTCTTCGTCACCCGCCGCGGCGAGCTGGTGCACCTCTTGCGCCGGGGCGGCCGGGCCTGGTCCCTGGTGGAGCGGCCCGAGCCCGCCGCCCGCAGGGCCGCCTCGGCACCCCGGGCCCTGGAGCCCGCCGCAGCCCCCGTGGCCCTGCACCTGCGGGGGGCGGCAGGGCCGGTGGCCGGGGCCCATGCTTTGGACCTGGGCGAGCCATGGCCGGGCGTGCGTCTGGAGCTCAGGCTGCGCGGCGGGCGGGCGGAGAAGCTCTTTCGGCTGGCGTCCGGGGCCGCCGTGGCGGCCATTCGCATGGGCCTGGAGGGGGCGCAGAGTCTGCGGGTGGCCCCCGATGGGGCCCTGGTGGCGGAGACCGGGCTGGGGCCGGTGCGCCTGAGCCCTCCGGTAGCATGGCAGCCCCGGGCGGACGGGGGCCGGGACCCGGTGGCGGTGCGCTACCGCCTCCTGGCCGTCGGCTACGGCTTCGCCCTGGGGCCCCATGACCCCACCCGGCCCGTGGTCATCGATCCCATGGTGCGCGCCACCTACCTCGGCGGGGCCGGCGAGGACACCCTGCAGGCCCTGGTCCGGGCCCCCGACGGGACCCTGTACGTGGCTGGGACCACGGCCTCGACGGACTTCCCCGGCACCACCGGGGGGGCCGTGTCCCTCCAGGATGGAGGCGACGTCTTACTCGCCCGCCTGAGCGCGGACCTGGGCACCCTCCTCCAGGCCACCTACTACGGAGGCGGGGGCGCCGACGAGGCCGCCGCCTTGGCCCTCGGGCCGGACGGCAGCGTGTACCTGGCCGGGACCACCGCCTCCACCGATCTGGCCGGCGCCGCCGGCGGGGCCCAGGCCGCCTGCGGGGGCGGCTGCGGAGGCCGCTCCACGGACGCCTTCGTGGCCCGCTTCAGCCCCGATCTGCGCACCCTCCGCCAGGCTACCTACCTGGGCGGGAGCCTGAGGGAGCGGGCGGCGGCCCTGGCTGCAACCGCCGGCAGCGTCTACTTGGCCGGCTACACGGCCTCCCAGGACCTGCCTGTCCCCGGT
>WFXX01000140.1 GCA_015490395.1 Gammaproteobacteria bacterium
GGGTGAGGGATGCCCTCCCGCCGGAGGTGGGGGGCCGGCTCCAGGAGCTGGACGCAGCCGGCAGGGTGCGCGCCCTGGATCTGCAGGGCCGGCATGTGCCCGCTGCCTATAACGCTCTAGCCCGAGAGGCCCGGTGCCCGTATCTCCTGCTGCTGGATGCCCGGGTGCGCCTGGACGACGCGGCGCCCGGCTGGGTGGGGCGCCTCCTGGGTCACGTTGCTCGCCCGCAGGTGGCCGCTGCCGGGCCGCGGCTGGTCGATCGCCGGGGCCGCCTCCGCTGGGGGGCGCGCTGCCTGGGCCTGGGCGAGGAGGCCGCTTCCCTGGGCGAAGGGCGCCCTCTGGAGGAGGCCGGCCCCTTGGGGCGCTGGTGGCTGGCCCAGGAAGCCTCGGCCCTCTTTGGTGGCTGCTTGCTGGTGGCGCGGGCCCGCTTCCTGGAGATGGGGGGCGCCGACGAGGCCCTGCCCTCGGTTTGGGACGTGGACCTGTGCCTGCGGCTCCGGGCGGCGGGGGGGCGGCTGATCTGGGAGCCCCAGGTCACCCTGTGCTGGCAAGGTCCGCCGCCGGCCCCCGTGAGCTACCGAGTGGCGGAGGAGCGGGCCCGCCTCTGGACCCGATGGGCCGGCGCCGTGGCGCGGGAGCGGGCCGTGGGCCGGCACCTGGCCCTGGGCCGGGCGG
Source organism: Gammaproteobacteria bacterium (assembly GCA_015490395.1). Classification (GTDB taxonomy): domain Bacteria; phylum Pseudomonadota; class Gammaproteobacteria; order DRLM01; family DRLM01; genus S141-70. The sequence continues at coordinate 676 of WFXX01000140.1, forward strand.
ACGAGGCCCCCGACGTGGAGGCCGACCCGCCCTGGGACCCGGCCTTGCCCGACGGGCTGCCGCGCTTGGTGGGGGTCAGCGGGGGCTCGCCGGGCTGCGCCCAGTGGCGGGTGGTGCTGCCCATGCGGGCCCTGGCCCGTGCGGATCTGGCCCGGGTGCACCTCATGCCCACCGCCTCCGGGCTGGTCCGGCTGCCCAGCGTCTGCGAGGTGCTGCGCGCCGCCCCGGACGCCCTCCATGTGCACCACGTCGTGAGCGACGCCCATCTGGAGATGCTCGACGGGCTGCGCCGGGCCGCCGCCGCCTTCCTGGTCTACGGCGAGGACGACCTGGTCACCGAGGTCCCCGACTACAACCCCACCAGCCGCCTGCCCCAGCAGCGGGACATGCCCCAGCGGCTGCGCCGGGCCTTGGCCCTCTGCGACCGGCTGGTGGTGAGCACCGAGCCCCTGGCCCGGGCCTACGCCCCCTGGGTGGCCGGGGAGGTGGTGGTGCTGCCCAACTACCTTCCCCGGGCGCTGTGGGGGGGGCTCCGCAGCCGCCGCCGCGCCGGCCCCCGACCCCGGGTGGGCTGGGCCGGGGCCCAGCAGCACGGACAGGACCTGGAGCTGCTCCGCGAGGTGCTGGCCGCCACCTGCCGGGAGGTGGACTGGGTCTTCATGGGCATGTGTCCCGAGAGCCTGGTCCCTTATGTCCGCGAGCTACATGGGGGCGTGCCTTTCCACGACTATCCCCGTGCTCTAGCCCGCCTGGATCTGGACCTCGCGGTGGCTCCTCTGGCCGTCAACGCCTTCAACGAGGCCAAGAGCAACCTGCGGATCCTGGAGTACGGGGCCCTAGGCTGGCCGGTGGTGTGCACCGATATCGAGCCCTACCGAGGGGCCCCGGTGAAGCGGGTCCCCAACGACCCGGCGGCCTGGATCGAGGCCATCCGGGAGCGAGTGCACGACCTGGATGCCGCTGAGCGGGAGGGTGAGCGTTTGCGCCGCTGGGTGGAGGCGGGCTGGATGCTGGAGGACCACCTGGAGGATTGGCTGCGGGCCCTGCTCCCCCCGGGGCATCCGGCGGTGGACCGTAGAATCAAGGCGTTGCAGTCGGAGAATGTTTAACGTCTTGAGCCGTGCTGAGCCGTGGCAGGGCCGTTCAAGGGGTTGGGAGCGCTGGGTGTCTCACGAATGCGCTTGACACGGGAGCGAGTGGCGCGATAAAAATGTGAAACATGCGATAGGGATGTTAGCAGGGAGGGTGCATTCCAGGAAGGAGAGCCTTACCAAGGACCGGCCAAGGACGAACGCACGGGCAGCCTATGGACGGGGCGTGCGCTCGAGCACCCATCGCCAAGGAAGCCCAGGGGGGGCTGCAAGGCGACGCAGAGGCGGACGAGGGAGGGTCTGCCGGCTGCGTGAGGAGTGGGTGAGTCAAAGGCATGCCTTGAACCAACCTCGACCAATAGGGGAGACAGCAGGCTATGAAACTCCGTCATAACGTCCAGAATGCCGTGCGGCTGGCCCTGATCGGTACCGCTGCGGCTGCCGTGCCGGGGGTGGCCTTCGCGGGCAGCACCATCGGCAACATGCAGGACACGCAGGCCGGCGGCACCAACGTCACCTTCGGCTACTCCTTCAACGACGCCAACGGCAACAACATCATCGACGACGCCAGCGAGTACCGTTGTCCCACGGGCTATACCTGCAGCACCTCGACGGCCATCACGGACGCCGGCTTCATCCAGGTGCAGCTGACCGATAACGCCACCGGCGAGCAGTATTTCCAGACCATCATCACCGACGCCAGCACCACCGCCGGCAATCCCAACACCTTCGCTGACGAGAGCTTCGTCAAGATGAACGCGGTGGAAGGCGGCTTGGCGAACCAGCAGAAGATCAGCTCCTTCGAGGGCGGCACGGCCGGCTCCACCACTCCGCTGCTCGACAGCACGGTGGAGCTCAAGACCGGCGACTTCGGGGCCAACATGATGAACCAGGCCACCACCGGTGGCGCGAACCTGAAGGTCTACATCAACCAGGGTGTGACCGACGGCAAGATTGGCGGCTTCAGCTCCGACATGACCTTCAAGCATGGCATGCAGATGGTCCCCACCTCCGCCGGCATGAAGATGGGCATGTTCGCCATGCTGGGGGTCAACCAGAGCACGCCGGATGCCGACTTCACCAGCACCTTCCGCTTCAATCAGCTGTCCTATGAGGACATGAATGAGAACGAGTCGGTGACGGCGTCCATGAATGCCCTCAACGCCAAGACCGGCTTGCACATCGCCACGGACGTGGGGCTGGGTGATCCGAGCAGCATCCAGAATTTCCAGCTGGACCAGGTGTTCGGGCAGGCCGTGTCCACCTCCGGTACGGTGACCATGGTTGGCGGCGATGGCGCGGGTTCCACGACCTCCTGGGCCGCCGGGGGTGTGCTGATGTCGACCCAAGTGCAGCAGGCCGTCTCTGGGGCTGGCGTATTCGGCTTCCAGGATGCAACGGGTGGCTCGGATCCGGCCACCGCCGGGACCATCCAGTCCGTGTCGCTCACCGAGACTGGTCCCTTCGCGGGCTACAACAACGGCGGTGTCTCCGCCAACGCCTTCCCGTTCACCTTCTGATCGGACGGTATCGCCTGTCGCATCAACTTCGGGGGGGCGCAACGCCCCCCCAGCTTTTTGCTCGCCTACCGCGGCCTGTGGGGGCCCTTGTGCTAAGATGCCGGCCGTCTCCGTGACGGGCCTCGGGTGGGGGTGCGGGAGCGATCTGGAGGAAGAGCGTGAGCACGATCGGGACGCTGAGGCATGCGGCCGCCTGCGCCGCGGCAGGCGTTGCCCTCCTGTGGGCGCCAGAAGCGGTCCTTGCGGCCGAGGTCACAGGGGCCGAGGTGGTCCAGCGCTGCGAGCTGGACAAGGACCCCGGCCAGGACCAAAAGTCCACCCTCACGGTCACCCTGCGCGACGCGCAGGGCAACGAGAAGCGCAGCATCTATCGTCGCTACTGGAAGGCCTACCACGGCAAACGGGGCCTGCAGGACAAGATGGTGATCGTCACCCGCTTCCCCGCCGACCAGCGGGGCACCGCCTTCATGCGCTGGGGCTACCTGCCGGAGAAGCGCCGGCCGCCCGAGCAGTGGCTATACCTGCCCTCTCTCAACACCGTGCGACGGGTGTCCCAGCGGGATCCGGCGGACAGCTTTCTAGGCTCCGACTTGGCCTACTGGGACATCCACGAGCGTCGGCTCGAGGACGACGAGCACCGCCTGTTGCGGGTGGAGGAGAAGGACGGCGCCACCTGGTACGTGGTCGAGAGCGTACCCAAGGAGCGGGATGCTCCTTACAGCAAGCGGGTGCAGTGGTTCCGCAAGCCAGCGGGTGGTTGGGACGGCTGCGTCAAGACCCGCATCGAGTACTATGGCCCATCGGGCTCCCTGATGAAGACCCAGGACATCCAGTGGCAGCGGGTGGGTGGCGCCTGGGTGTGGAAGCGGGTGGAGGTGGAGAACGTCAAGACTCGGCACCGCTCCATCTTCGAGGTCTCGGACGTGGAGGTGAACACAGGTCTCCGTGACCGAGTGTTCACCGAACGCACCCTGCGACGGGGCCTGCGTGACTGACGGCCGGGCGGGGCCCCTCCGCGAGGAGGGGCCCTGTTGATCCCTCCTCTTTGTTCGTCTAACATCGTATAACACCACCTCCCTCTGGCGGCTGGTGGCACCCGCGGGGGACAGGGTCCCGTGGCTCACGGCTGGTGCCGCGCTGGCCGATCTACACAAGGCATGGTCTGCGGCCTCTCGCCGCGGTGCACCCGAGGTGCAGGCGTAAGCAGCGTGCTAGTCCTGTTCGGCTTCCACCTCTCCCGATCCCCTTCCTCTCCGGAGGAAAGGGCTATGGCAGGTGCTCCAGGGGAGGGGAGGGCTTTCCCCTCGCTCCCCCAGGAGGGCTTCTCTCCCATCCTTTCCC
>WFXX01000141.1 GCA_015490395.1 Gammaproteobacteria bacterium
CGGAGATGTGTATAAGAGACAGACCCCGGGCTCCATCCACGAGGGGGGCGAGCTGGGCTATTCCCTGGCCCACGCCTTCGGGGCGGCCTTCGACAACCCGGAGCTGGTGGTGGCCTGCGTGGTGGGGGACGGGGAGGCGGAGACCGGGCCCCTGGCCACCGCCTGGCACGGTAACAAGTTCCTCAACCCGGAGCGGGACGGGGCGGTGCTGCCCATCCTGCACCTCAACGGCTACAAGATCGCCAACCCCACCGTGCTGGCCCGCATCCCGGAGGAGGAGCTGCTGGCCCTGTTCCGCGGCTACGGCTGGGAGCCCCTGCTGGTGGCCGGGGAGGAGCCGGAGCCGGTGCACCGGGCCCTGGCGGCGGCCCTGGACCGGGCGGTGGCGGCCATCCGGTCCATCTGGAAGGAGGCCCGGGAGGAGGGGCTGCGGGGGCGGCCCCGCTGGCCCATGATCATCCTGCGTACCCCCAAGGGCTGGACCGCCCCCAAGGAGGTGGACGGGCTCCAGATCGAGGGCTACTGGCGCTCCCACCAGGTCCCCTTCGCCGCCTTCCGGGAGCACCCGGGGCACCTGCGCATCCTGGAACAGTGGATGCGCTCCTACCGGCCCGAGGAGCTCTTCGACGACGGCGGCCGGCCCACGGCCCTCATCGACCGCCTCATCCCCCCGGGCGAACGCCGCATGGGGCTCAACCCGCACAGCAACGGGGGCGTGCTCCTACGCCCCCTGCGCCTGCCCGAGGCCCGACGCTTCGCGGTGGCCGTGCCCGCCCCCGGGCAGGTGCCTGGGGAGGCCACCCGGGTCCTGGGCCGGTACCTGCGGGAGGTGATGCGCCTCAACCTGGACCAGGGCAACTTCCGGGTCTTCGGCCCCGACGAGACCGCCTCCAACCGGCTCTCGCCCCTGTTCGAGGTCACCGACCGGACCTGGGTGGCCGAGCGCCTGCCCGAGGACGACCACCTCTCCCCCCACGGGCGGGTCATGGAGATCCTCTCCGAGCACACCTGCCAGGGCTGGCTGGAGGGCTACCTCCTCACCGGCCGGCACGGCTTCCTCTCCTGCTACGAAGCCTTCATCCACATCGTGGACTCCATGTTCAACCAGCACGCCAAGTGGCTGAAGGTCTCCAAGGAGGTGCCCTGGCGCGCGCCCATCGCCTCCCTGAACATCCTGCTGACCTCCCACGTCTGGCGCCAGGACCACAACGGCTTCTCCCATCAGGACCCGGGCTTCCTGGACCTGGTGGTGAACAAGAAGGCGGACATCGTGCGGGTCTATCTCCCGCCCGACGCCAACACCCTGCTCTGCGTGGCCCAGAAGTGCCTCAACTCCCGCGACCTGGTGAACGTCATCGTGGCCGGCAAGCAGCCCGAGCCCCAGTGGCTGGACTTCGAGGCCGCCTACGCCCACGTGGAGGCGGGCATCGGCATCTGGGAGTGGGCCAGCAACGACCACGACGGCGACCCGGACGTGGTCATGGCCTGCTGCGGCGACGTGCCCACCATCGAGACCCTGGCGGCGGTGGAGATCCTGCGCCGGGAGCTGCCGGAGCTGAAGGTCCGGGTGGTGAACGTGGTGGACCTGATGACCCTCACCCCCCACGAGGAGCACCCCCACGGGCTCCCCGACCGGGACTTCGACACCCTCTTCACCACCGACAAGCCCATCGTCTTCGCCTTTCACGGCTACCCCTGGCTCATCCACCGCCTCTCCTATCGGCGCACCAACCACAGGAACCTGCACGTGCGCGGCTACAAGGAGGAGGGCTCCACCACCACCCCCTTCGACATGGCGGTGCGCAACGACCTGGACCGCTTCCACCTGGTGATGGACGTCATCGACCGGGTGCCCGGGCTGGGGAGCCGGGCCGCCTACCTGCGCCAGGCCATGCAGCGCAAGCGGGCCGAGCACCGGCTCTACATCGCCGAGCACGGGGAGGACATGCCCGAGATCCGCCAGTGGCGCTGGAGCCCGCCCGAGGCCTGAGGCCTCGCCAGTTGGCAGGCGACCGGTGGGCCTAGGGGCCCAGGTCCACGGCGGGCAGCGGCCCGCCCCCCAGGCGGAGCTCCGGGGGCGGGGCCTGGAAGCCCAGGCGCCGGGGGTCCAGGCGCAGGGCCACGGGGCGGCCGGAGGCCGGGTCCCGGAAGGCCAGGCCCACCGCGGCCAGGCGCAGCCCCTCCCGGTTCTTGTTGCCCCGCCCGTAGCGGGGGTCCCCCATGACCGGGTGCCCCAGGATCTCCAGGTGGCGGCGGATCTGGTGGCGGCGGCCGGTGAGGATGCGCAGCTCCACCAGGCTCACCCGGCGCGCCGGGTCCCAGGCCAGCACCCGCCAGCGGGTGAGGGCGGGCTTGCGGTCCAGGGGCACCGCCACCTCCCCGGCCTCGCCGTGGGCGGCGGCCAGGTCCCCCAGGACCTCGGCCACGTAGGCCTTGTCCACCTCCGCCCGCTGGAGCTGCAGCCCCAGGCGCGCCGCCGCCCCCTGGTCGTGGGCCACCACCAGCAGCCCCCCGGCCTCCCGGTCCAGGCGCTGGACCAGGTGCACCGGCCGCCCCTCCAGGAGGCGCCCGGCCTGGCGCTCCAGGGAGGCGTGGTCGCCCCAGCGGCTGCCCTGGGTGAGGAGCCCCGGGGGCTTGAGCCAGGCGCTCCAGCGCCCCGCATCGTGCAGCAGCCGGGCCCGGGGCGGGTCCTGGCCCAGGATGCGCGGGTCGTGGTAGAGCAGCAGCCGGTCGCCCGGGCGCAGCAGGTAGGTGGCCCGGCGCAGCCGCCGCTCCCGCCCGCCCCGCTCCAGCCACACCGCCCCCTTGGCCATGGCCTCCTTCAGGGCCCGCCGGGAGAGGAAGGGGGCCATCCGGGCCAGGAGGTCCACCGCCCGGGGGGCCTCCCCCGGGGCTACCGTCCCCCGCAGCACGGCCGGCCCCTCGGGCTGGGCCGCGCGCTCCTGGGAAGGATCCGCCATGGGCTCGCCGCCTCCGCTAAGCTTGCACGGGCAGGCCTTGGGGCCGAGGGGCGGAGAGGATAGCGGGATGTGCCTGGGGCTGCCCATGCGGGTGGTGGCCCCCGGCCACGTGGCCACCGTGGCCGGGCCCGAGGAGTGGGCCTTCCTCCCCGAGCGCCACGCCCTGCCGGCGGTGGTGGCCCCCTTCACCCCCGGGGGCCTGGCCCGGGCCCTGCGCCGGGCCGCCGAGCTGGCCGTGGCGGGGGAGGCCCGCCTGGAGAACGCCTACCCGGCGGCGGTGCGCCCCGGGGGCAACCCCACCGCCCGGGCCCTCCTGGCGGAGGTCTTCGAGGTGGTGAAGGTCCCCTGGCGGGGGATCGGGCGCCTGCCCGCCTCGGGCTACGCCCTGCGGGGGCCCTATCTGGAGCGGGACGCCCGGCTGCGCCTGGCCCACCTGGCCGCCGAGGAGGAGGATGCGGAGCCCGGGGGGATGCCGGGGGCCTGCGCCTGCGCCTGCGCCGAGGTGATCCTGGGCCGGCGCTATCCGGACGCCTGCCCCCTCTACGGCCGGCCCTGCACCCCCGCCACGCCGGTGGGGCCCTGCATGGTCTCCGCCGAGGGGGCCTGCCGCATCTGGTGGGCGGCGGGCGCCCGCCCCGGCCGCCGGCGCCCCCGGCGGGCGCGGGAGGCCCTGCCGTGAGCCTGCCGGGCGCCGTGGAGGTGCGGGCCGAGGGCCCGCCGGAGGCCCTGGCGGCCTTCGAGCGGGGCCCTGTCTCTTATA
>WFXX01000142.1 GCA_015490395.1 Gammaproteobacteria bacterium
CTCCCGAGCCCGGCGACGCAGTTCCCGGGCCGTGCCCACCCCCTCCACCGCCTGGCCGATGGCTGCCAGGGCTGCCTCCAGGGGCTCGCCCCGGCCCAGGGCCAGCCCCAGGCGGCGGTTGCGGGACTGATCATCGGTGCAGGTCAGGACCAGGTCCCCCAGGCCAGCCAGGCCCATGAAGGTCTCCCGCCGGCCGCCCCAAGCCTCCCCCAGGCGCATCATCTCGGCCAGGCCCCGGGTGACCAGGGCCGCCCGGGTGTTGGCCCCGAAGCCCAGCCCGTCGGCGATGCCGGCGGCGATGGCCAGCACGTTCTTCACCGCCCCACCCAGGGCTACGCCGATGAGGTCATCGCTGGTGTAGGCCCGGAAGGTGCCACCATGCAACCAGCCGGCCACCTCAGCGGCGAAGCCAGCATCTCGGGAGGCCACCGTGACGGCGGCGGGCAGGCCCTGGGCCACCTCCACGGCGAAGGTGGGGCCAGAGACCACGGCCAGGGGGAGTGGCCCCAACACCGCCTCCGCCAGCTCCGGTAGCAGCCGTCCGGTGCCCGGCTCCAGGCCCTTGGTGGCCAGGGCCAGGCGCAGCCTGCGCCGGCCCGCCCAGATCCGGCCCAAGGCCTCCAGCAGCTCCCGGAGCGCATGGCTAGGCACGACCACCAACAGCCGGCCCTCGGCCCGGGCCGCGGCCTCGGCCAGGTCGGGGACCGGCTCCACCTCGGGGGGAAGCGCCACACCGGGCAGATAGCGGGGATGGTGCCGCTCGCGGGCCAGACGCTCCAGGGCCCCGGCGTCCCTGCCCCAGAGCAGGACGGGCCGACCCAACCGGGCCAGGTGCACCGCCAGGGCCGTGCCCCAGGAGCCCGCCCCCAGGACGGCCACGGCGGCCACGGCCAGCCCTCAGTGGCGGGCCTCGCCGGCCCCAGCGGCGGCCTGCTGCTCCCGGTGCTGGCGGTAGAGGGCGTCGAAGTTGATGGGAGCCAGCACCAAGGCGGGGAACCCACCCTTGACCACCAGGCTGGAGATGGCCTCGCGGGCATAAGGGAAAAGGATGGACGGGCAGAAGGCGCCCACCAGGCCCTCCAGCTCCTCCTGCCCGTAGCCGGCGATCTGGAACAGACCGGCCTGATGCACCTCGCAGAGGAAGGCGGTCTTGTCCCCCATCCGTGCGGTGACGGTGACGGTGAGCACCACCTCGTGCAGATCCTCCCCCACCCGGGTGGCGGCGTTGCTGAGCTGCACGCTCACCTCGGGATCCCAGGCCTCGTTGAAGATGCCAGGCGTGTGGGGGGTCTCGAAGGAGACGTCCTTGAGATAGAGCCGCTGGATGACGAACACTGGACCCACGCCCTCGCCCCCCGGCCCGGCGGCCGGCCGGCCCGTTCCTGACTCGCTCATGCGCTCCTCCCTCTACCTCACCCCGGGTGGGAGCCCGGGAACTCAGCCCGCCCGGCGCAGGGGCAGGCCGGCCTCCTCCCAGGCCAGCAACCCCCCGGCAAGCTTGTGCACCCGGCGGAAGCCGGCCCGCTGCAACAGGGCCGCCGCCCGGGCCGCCCGCTGGCCGCTGCGGCAGAAGACCACCACCGGGCGCTCCCGCCAGGGGGCCAGCTCCTCCAGCCGCTCCGGCAGCCGGTCCAGGGGCAGATGCCGGGCCCCGGGCACATGGCCGGCGGCGAACTCCCCCGCCGTGCGCACGTCCAGCACCAGGGCATCCTCGTCGTTGATGAGGCGCACCGCCTCCGCGGGCCCTACCTCGCGGAAGCCCAGCAGCCGCTCCCGGAAACGGGACATCAGAGCCCAGGCCGCCAGGGCCAACGCGGCCAAGGCCACCCAGGGGTACTCCCTTATCCAGTCCATCACGCCCGCGGCGCCCGCGCGCCCTCAGCCGCTGCAGAAGACCTCGCGCATCATGGCGATGAGGCGCAGCATGCGCGAGTCCCCGATGCGATAGTAGACCCGGTTGGCCTCCCGACGGCAGACCAGGATGCCCTTCTCCCGGAGGATGGCCAGATGCTGGGAGATGTTGCTCTGGGAGGTGCCCACCGCCTCCACGATGTCCTGCACCGCCACCTCTCCCTCCCCCAGCACGCAGAGGATCTTGAGCCGGATGGGGTGGGAGAGGGCCTTGAGAGCCCGGGAGGCCTGCTGGATATCCTCGTCGCGCACCAAGAGGGCTCTGCCACCCTCCCCCGGCCCTCCTTGGCCTGTACCGTAGTTCGCCCCTAACGCCATCCCGGGACCCTCCGCCGGGAGGCCAAACCTCCCGAGCTCCCACCATAGAAGCAATACATTATACAATTCGGCGCTTCTGGCTCGACAAGGACGCGGTCCGCGCTTACGCAGGGCTTCTCCCGCGCCCATGTTCCTGACGGTGGCATTTGCAATGGCGGCCTCCTGGGGTGCCGCCAGAGGGCCTACGCGACACCCATGCGGCAGAGAGTTTGTGTGCTCCTGATCCTCGACGGCTGGGGCTGGCGGCCCGAGCCCGAGGGCAACGCCCTAGCGGCGGCCCGCACCCCGGTCTGGGATCGGCTGTGGGCGACGCAGCCACGCCTGCTGCTCCAGGCCTCGGGGGCGGCGGTGGGCCTGCCCGCAGGGCAGATGGGCAACTCCGAGGTAGGTCACCTGAACCTAGGCGCTGGGCGGGTGGTGTATCAAGAGTTTACCCGGGTGCAGCGGGCCATCGAGGACGGCAGCTTCTACCGTAACCCTACCCTGGTGGAGGCCGTGCGCCAGGCGGCGGCGGCCGGACGGGCGGTGCATGTGCTGGGGCTGCTCTCCCCGGGCGGCGTGCACAGCCACGAGGAGCATATGCAGGCCATGCTCCGGCTGGCGGCGATGGAGGGGGCCAGGCGGCTGTACCTCCATGCCTTCCTGGACGGCCGGGACACCCCGCCCCGCTCCGCCGCCGCCTCCCTGGAGGCGGCCGAGGCCCTGTTGAAGGAGCTGGGCACGGGACGCATCGCCTCCTTGGTGGGGCGCTACTACGCCATGGACCGGGACCACCGCTGGCCTCGGGTCCAGGCCGCCTACGAGCTGCTCGTCCGCGGCCGAGCCGCCCACCGGGCCTCCGATGCCCGCAGCGCCCTGGAGGCGGCCTACGCCCGGGGCGAGAGCGACGAGTTCGTCGCCCCCACCGCGGTGGTCCCGCCCGGCGAGGAGCCGGCGCGGGTGGAGGACGGCGATACGGTGGTGTTCATGAACTTCCGCTCCGACCGGGCCCGGCAGCTCACCCGGGCCTTCGTGGAGGAGGGCTTCAACGGCTTCCCCCGCATCGCTCGGCCCCGGCTGGGGGCCTTCGTCACCTTGACAGAGTACGACCCGCGCTTCCAGGTGCCAGTGGCCTTCCCCCCGCAGCGGTTGAATCGGGTGCTGGGCGAGCACGTGGCCCTGTGCGGGCTGCACCAGCTGCGCCTGGCCGAGACCGAGAAGTACGCCCACGTGACCTTCTTCTTCAACGGCGGGGTGGAGGAGCCCTTCCCGGGCGAGGAGCGGGTGCTGGTGCCCTCGCCGGAGGTGGCCACCTACGATCGGCTGCCCCAGATGAGCGCCCCGGAGGTCACCCGGCGCCTGTGCCGGGCCCTGGAGGAGGGCCACCACCGGCTGCTGGTGTGCAACCTGGCCAACCCGGACATGGTGGGCCATACCGGCTCCTTCGAGGCGGCGGTGCAGGCGGTGGAGGCGGTGGACGCCTGCCTCGGCCGCATCGTGGAGACGGCACGTCGCGCCGGGGCCGACCTCCTGGTGACCGCGGACCATGGCAACGTGGAGCAGATGCACGACCCCGAAACGGGCCAGGCCCACACCGCCCACACCGCCAACCCGGTGCCCTTCGTGCACTTGGGACGGCCCGCCGAGACCACCACCCACCAGGGAATCCTGGCCGACGTGGCCCCCACCGTGCTCCACCTGCTGGGGCTGGAGGTGCCAGAAGAGATGAGCGGCAGGCCCCTGCTGCGGCTGGTTGAGGCCTGAGGCCCGCCGGGCCGGTGCCATGGCCCGCTCCTTCCCCGCCCTGCTGCTCCTGGCCGCCCTCCTGACCCCCTCGGCGCCGGCCACCGGCCACAACCCGGCGCGGCGCCTGGAGCAGGTGGAGCAGGCCATCCGGGAGCTCGACCGTGGCCTGGCCCGGGAGGCCCGCCGCCGCCAGGCACTGCACCAGGCGCTGCGCCGGGCCGAGGAGACACTGGCGGCCAGCGCCCGGGAGCTGGCCGCCGCGGAGGCGGCCCTGGCCGCGGCGCGGCGCCGTCTGGACCGGCTGCGGGCGGAGCGGGAGCGCCTGGAGGCCGAGCGGGCGGCCCTCCGGCAGGCCCTGGTGGCGCTGGTGCGCACCGCCTACCGACTGCACCGACAGGGCCCGCTGCCCGTGCTCTTGGGCGGCGCCGATCCCCTGGCGGCCGTCCAGGCCCTGCGCTACCGGAGCTACCTGGCCGGGGCGGCGGCCCGCCGGGCCCGGGCCTTGGAGGAGCGGCTGGCCCGCCTGGAGGCCCTGGACGCCGAGGAGGCCCGCCAGCTGGCCACCCTGGAGGCGAGGCGGGCCCGCCACTTGGCACAGCACCAGGAGCTAGAGGAAGCTCGCCGGCGACGGCAGGAGCTGCTGCAGGAGCTGGAGCGGGAGCTGGCCCGCCGCCAACGGCAACTGGAGGCGCTACGGGCCGACCGCCGCCGGCTGGAGGAGCTGCTGCGCGAGCTGCAGGAGAGC
>WFXX01000143.1 GCA_015490395.1 Gammaproteobacteria bacterium
CCTCCGTCCCGGTGCGCCGCTCCAGGTCCCGGCGCAGGGCCTCGGCCCGCTTGACCCCGCCCACGTCCGGGGAGGCCACCGCCAGGGGGCCCTCGGCGGCCAGGGGCGCCAGGCGCGCCGCCAGCAGGGGGCGCAGCTCCAGGTGCTCGGCGGGGATGCGGAAGGCGTTCTGGTAGGCCGCCGGGTTGTGCACGTCCACGGTGAGCACCCGGTCCAGCCCCGCGGCCTCCAGGAGCTGGGCCAGGAGCCGGGTGGAGAGGGGGTCCCGGTGCTGGGTGCGCCGGTCCTTGCGCTGGTAGCACAGGTAGGGCAGGAGGGCGGTGAGGCGCCCCGCCCCGGCCGCCCGCAGGGCCTCGGCCAGGAGCAGGAGGCGCATCAGGCGGGTGTGGAGGCCGGGCCGCCCCCGGCCGTGCAGGGACTCCAGGAGATAGACGTCCGCCCCCCGCACCGGCCCCAGGGGGCGGATCTTGAGCTCGCCGTCCCCGAAGGCCCGCTCCTCCAGGGGCAGGGGCTCCAGGCCCAGGCGCTCGGCCACCCGGGGGCCCAGCCAGGGATCCAGGGCGGCCAGGACCGGCCCCCTCACTGGACCCCCTCCCCCACCAGATGGCGCAGGAACCAGGGCCGGGCCAGGCGGGCCACCTCCTCCAGGGCCCCCGGCTCCTCGAAGAGGTGACCGGCCCCGGGCACCACGGCCAGCTCCCAGGGGGCCTGCAGGTGGCGGGCCGCCGCCCGGTTCAGCTCCAGGACCACCGCGTCGCGCCCGCCCACGATGAGCAGCACGGGGGCGCGCACCTCGGGCAGCTCCCGCAGGGCCAGGTCCACCCGGCCGCCCCGGGAGACCACGGCCCCCACCCGCTCCGGCCGCCGGGCCGCCGCCGCCACGGCCGCGGCGGCCCCGGTGCTGGCCCCGAACAGGCCCGTGGGGAGCCCGCCCTCGGGCCGGCCGGCCAGCCAGTCCAGGGTGCCCGTCAGGCGCTCGGCGAGCAGGGGGATGTCGAAGCGCAGCCGGGCGGTGCGCCGGTCCTCCTCTTGCTCCTCGGCGGTGAGGAGGTCGAAGAGCAGGGTCCCCAGCCCCCCCTGGCGCAGGAAGGCGGCCACGGCCCGGTTGCGGGGCGAGAGGCGGCCGCTGCCGCTGCCGTGGGCGAAGACCACCAGCCCCCGGGCCCCCGCCGGCACCGCCAGGGTGCCCGGCAGCGCGGCCCCCGGGAGCTCCACCCGGAGCTCCTGCTCCACGCCGCCCGGAGGGCCCTCCATGCCTCAGCCCTCGCCCGGGGCCTCCTCGGCCGCGCCCGCTTCCTCCCGTTGCCAGGCTTGGCGGAGAATGCCCCGCACCTCCTCGTCGGTGAGCTGGGGGAAGGCCAGGTACCACTGGCCGATGGCGTAGAAGGGCTCCGGGGTCTCGGGGACCACCACCGCGTCCGCCTCCCGGCGCAGCCGCTCCACGGTATCCGGCGGGGCCACGGGGGCCGCCACCACGATCTCCTCGGGGCCCTGGGCCCGGGCCGCGGCCACCGCCGCCCGCATGGTGGCCCCGGTGGCGATGCCGTCGTCCACCAGGATCACCGTGCGGCCGGCCAGCTCCGGCCAGGGGCGGTCCCCCCGGTAGGCCCGCTCCCGGCGGCGCAGCTCGGCCTCCTCCCGGGCGGCCACCGCCTCGATGGTCTCGGGCTCGATCCCCAGGGAGGCCACCACCTCGGGGTTGAGCACCCGCACGCCCCCCGAGGCGATGGCCCCCATGGCCAGCTCGGGCTGGCTGGGCACGCCCAGCTTGCGCACCAGCATCAGGTCCAGCTCGCCCCCCAGGGCCCGGGCCACCTCGTGGCCCACGGGCACCCCGCCCCGGGGCAGGGCCAGCACCAGGGGACGGCTCCCCCGCCAGGGCTCCAGGGCCCGGGCCAGGACCCTCCCTGCCTGCCCGCGATCGGTGTAGGGCAGCATGCTTCCGCCCCCTGTCGGTTCTCTCTCGCCGTCTCGCCTCCCCGCTTGCCAAGCATAGCCCAAGGCCCTCAAGGCCGTCGGAGGCGGGGTTCGGCGACCTGTCGGCGGAGATAGACGGGCAGGGCCTGCTCGGGAGGAAGGCCTCCACCCGTGGCGAGGGCAGCAGCAGCCAGTCGGGCCACCGCGCCGGCCCGGGGGAGCGCCTCAGGGGCGCTCCCGGCGAGGCGCCCCCCCAGCCGGGCGGCCAGGACGGCGCCGTGGGCCGCCCAGCCGGGGCCGGCCCCCCACCAGCCGGCGCCCCCGGGCACC
>WFXX01000144.1 GCA_015490395.1 Gammaproteobacteria bacterium
CGGCCCCCAGGGGCGAATGGGTCCATGTCCGTGCCTTACCGCCTTAACCGGCGGACATGCCAGGGAAAATGCTGATATTATCGCATCCGGCCACGGCCGGGGGCCGCGCACCGAACCAATGGCAGCGACGGTGGTCTAGGGGAATGGAGCAAAAGGACGTGCTCCCGAGCCGAAGAGGAGCCCGCATGGGCGAGCGCAGCGGCGAGCGCAGCGTGGATCAGGAGCTGGTCGAGCGGGTCCGCAGAGGTGACAAGAAGGCATTCGACATCCTGGTCGCGAAGTACCAGCACAAGATCCTGAAGCTGATCTCCCGCTATGTCCACGATCCGGCGGCGGTGCACGACGTGGCGCAGGAAGCCTTCCTGAAGGCCTACCGCGCCTTGCCCCGCTTCCGGGGCGAGAGCGCCTTCTACACCTGGCTGTACCGCATCGCCATCAACACCGCTAAGAATTACCTGGTGGCCGAAGGCCGGCGGCCGCCTGAGAACGATGTGGAGGTCTCCGCCGCCGAGCAGCTGCCGGGCGAGTCGATGCTCAAGGACGTGGCCAGCCCCGAGCACATGCTGCTGCGGGACGAGATCGAGAGGACCGTCTTCCAGGTGATCGAGGAGCTGCCGGAGGACCTGCGCACCGCCATCACCCTCCGCGAGCTGGAGGGCCTCTCCTATGAGGAGATCGCACAGGCCATGTCCTGTCCTATCGGGACGGTGCGCTCGCGGATCTTCCGGGCCCGCGAGGCCATCCACAACAGGCTCAAGCCCCTGCTGTCTTGAAGGGCAGCGGGGGGCGCATGCAAGCAAGCGAGCGGGGAAGGCGTCATGGCAGAGCACGAGGGCGACTGGGAAGCGGCGCGGGGTCGGCAGGATCTCTCCGCGGCCGGGGGCCGGGGCCAGGAGCTGGGCGAGGCCCTCTCGGCCCTGATGGACGGCGAGCTGCCTGCTCCGGAACGGGAGCGGGTGCTCCAGGCCCTGATGGAGGACCCGGAGCTGCGCCAGCGCTGGCTCCACTATCACCTCATCAGCGACGCCCTGCGGCGCAACTTGCCGGAGCGGCTGGATCCATCCTTCGGCAGCCGGGTCGCGGCTGGCTTGGCTGGCGAACCACCGCCGCGGCAGGCCTCCCGCGGCGTGGCCGCCCCGCCGTCTGCTCCGCTTCCGAGGCGCTGGGCCTGGGGCATGGGCTTGGCCTTGGCGGCCTCCTTGGCCGCGGTGGCGGTGTTGGGGATGCTGTGGGAGCCGGGGCCGCCGGGGGCTGGACCCCAGGTGGCCGGCCGGGGAGCCAGCCCCACCGAGACCCCGTCCTCGGTCCCGGGCGAGGCCCCTGCTGGGACGTCGCCGGCCCTGGCCTCGGCCGGGAAGGGGGATACGCCGGAAGGGTCTTCGGCCCTGGCTGACTCCGCTCCGGCTCTGGATGAGCGGGCCCTGCGCGGCATGCTGGCGGCTGGGGCCTCAGGCCCCGGCCTGGCCGCCCTTGGCCCGCGCGGGAGGGGGGCGGGTCCGGAGGCTGGTCCCGAACGGATGAGGGCCGAGGACGGCGATCCCGTGCGGCTCTACGAGTATCTGGTCAACCACGACGAGTTTGGCGTCTCTGGGGGCCGCCGGGGCATGGTTCCCTACGTCAGGATCGTGGGCTTCGAGGGTGCCGAGGGCGGCGCAGTGCGGCGCAGCGCCGGTTCGGGCCACTAGGGGGGCGGGAACCTTGACGCGCCCCGCTCCTGCCCGCGAGCCCTGTTTCCCGTCGCCGCGCTGGCTGGCGCGATTGGGAGGGCGCCTCCTACCGATGCTGTGGGCCACGGCGGGCGTCCTGCTGCCTCTGCAGGAGGGAGGGGCGGGATCCCCGGCCGCCTCCGGGGCGGCGGCTGCGGAAGCAGCAGGTCCAAGCGCCTCCTCGGCCTGGACCTGGCTGGACCGCATGGTACGGGCAGCGAGGAGCCTGCACTACGAGGGCACCTTCGTTTACCAGCGAGGGGAGCGCTTGGTGAGCATGCGTCTGGTGCACGTCGGCCCGCCACCTGGGGAGCGGGAGCGCTTGGTGGCCCTCAATGGCGAGCGGCGGGAGGTGCTGCGCACCGAGGAGGGCGTGGTCTGTGTCACGCCGGGCCGCCGCTTGGTGAAGGAGGGGCCGGCCTCGGCCCTGGGTCCTCGCCCGGGCTTGGGGCCAGCGGCCGAGGAGCTGGCCGGCCACTACCGGATCGAGCCACGGGGGGCGGGACGGGTGGCCGGGCGCGAGGCCCAGGTGCTCTGGGTCAGCCCTCGGGACCGCTACCGCTATGGCTACCGGCTCTGGCTGGATCGGGCCAGCGGCCTGCTGCTGCGTTCCCAGCTGGTGGACGGGCAAGGCCGTGTCCTGGAGCAGGTGCTTTTCACCTCCCTGGAGCTCCGTCCGGAGCCTACGGCGGCCATGCTGGCCGCGGTGGAGGTGGGGGCACGCGACGAGGGGGCGGCGTTGGAGGAGCGGGTGCGTACCCGGCGCCTGGGGGAGAGCGAGCCCTGGCCCCTGGAGCCCCAGGGGCTGAGCTGGGCGGCGCTGCGTCCGCCCCCTGGCTTCCGGGTGGCGCGCCGTTATCTCCACCGTTTGCCGGATCAGGAGGAGGCCGGCATGCTCCAGGTGGTGCTTTCTGATGGACTGGCCTCGGTCTCGGTCTTCGTCGAGCCCCTCCGCAAGGGCGAGCCCGCCTTCCAGGGCGAGGCGAGCTGGGGGGCGGTGCATGCCTTTGGCGCCGTGGTGGATGGACACCAGCTCAGCGTGGTGGGCGAGGTGCCTCCCGAGACGGTGCGCCTGATCGGTCGTTCTCTCCTTCGGTGGGGTGGCCCGGACGAGCAGGCGGGGGGGGTGCAGTGATCGAACAGCAAGCCACGGTAGTGGCGGTGGAGGGAGAGACGGCGTGGGTGACCGCCCCCCGACGCCCCGCCTGCGCTCGCTGTGCCCGCGGCGGGGGGCGGTCACCCACGCCGTCTCTCCCTCCACCGCCACTACCGTGGCTTGCTGTTCGATC
>WFXX01000145.1 GCA_015490395.1 Gammaproteobacteria bacterium
TGTGCCCGGGCGGGCCTGCCCTGCGAGGTGCTGCGGGTGCGGGTGGACCCCGGGGATCCCCGGGGTCCACCCGCACCCGCAGCACCTCGCAGGGCAGGCCCGCCCGGGCACAGCACTCCGCCACCAGCCGGGCCCAGGCCCCGGCCTCGGGGTGCAGGCCGTGGTGGACGTGGAGGCAGGCCAGGGGGGCCGGGAGCAGGCCGCGGCGGCGCAGCGCGAGCAGGGCCTCCAGGAGGACCATGGAATCCAGGCCGCCGCTCAGGGCAAGACGGTAGCCCCTGGCCCGGTGCCGCTCCAGCCACCGGGCCAGCGTGGGCAGGGGATCGGCCAGCGAGCGCCAGGTGGCCATGGCTCCCCCTTCGGCCCCGCATCCCTCCTCAGGAGGCCGCGCGGCCGCCGGCCTGGTAGACGCCGTAGCCCCGCAGACGCTCGGCTCGCTGCCTGAGCAGCTCCTCCGGCTCCAGGCCCGCGAGCTCCTCCAGATGCCGGGCCAGGGCCTCCCCCAGCCGACGCGCGGTCAGATCCGGGTCCCGGTGGGCCCCTCCCAGGGGCTCCTCCACCACCTCGTCCACCAAGCCCAAGGCCTGGAGGCGGTCGGCGGTCATGCCCATGGCCTCGGCCGCCTCGGGGGCCTTCTCGGCCTTCTTCCAGAGGATGGAGGCACAGCCCTCGGGGGAGATCACCGAATAGGTGGCGTACTGGAGCATGAGCAGGCGGTCGCCCACGCCGATGGCCAGGGCCCCGCCGGAGCCCCCCTCGCCGATGACCGTGCACACCACAGGCACCCGCAAGGCGGCCATGACGTAGAGGTTGCGAGCGATGGCCTCGGACTGGCCACGCTCCTCGGCGTCGATGCCAGGATAGGCCCCGGGGGTGTCGATGAAGGTCAGCACCGGCATGCGGAAGCGCTCGGCCAGGCGCATCAGGCGCAGGGCCTTGCGATAGCCCTCGGGACGAGGCATGCCGAAGTTGCGCCGCAGCTTCTCCTTGGTGTCCCGCCCCTTCTGGTGGCCGATGACCACCACCGGCCGGCCCTGCAGGCGGGCCACGCCGGCCACGACGGCTGGGTCGTCGCCAAAGCAGCGGTCCCCGTGCAGCTCCTCAAAGTCGGTGAAGAGGCGCTGCACGTAGTCCAGGGTATAGGGCCGTTGCGGATGCCGGGCCAGCTGGGCCACCTGCCAGGCGCTGAGATTGGAGAAGATGGACTCGGTGAGCGCCCGGCTCTTGGCCTCCAGGCGGGCGATCTCCTCGCCGATGTTGAGGGCGCT
This sequence comes from Gammaproteobacteria bacterium, assembly GCA_015490395.1. Taxonomy (GTDB): domain Bacteria; phylum Pseudomonadota; class Gammaproteobacteria; order DRLM01; family DRLM01; genus S141-70. The sequence goes on from WFXX01000145.1 coordinate 1,269, forward strand.
GTCGTGGCTGAGGTGGCGCAGCTCCTCGATCTTGGCCTCCAGCTCGGCGATGGGCTGCTCGAAGTCCAGGAAGGCGTGGCGCATGGCGAAGGTCCCGCTCGGCTACGGGCGGGCATTGTGCCCCATCGGGCCGCCGGCGTCAGCCGCGGGCGACGCCGTCGCCTCCCGGGCGTAGACCAGCCGCACGCCGGCGGTGCCCTCCAGGGCCCGCAGCCGCTCCAGGAGCCGGCCCTGGGGCTGCACCCGCCAGGCGGCCCCCAGCTCCAGGCGGGCCCGCCCGCCCCGGCCCCGGTAGTCCAGGGCCACCGGGCAGCCGGCCTGTCCCTCTCCGGCACGGTGGGGCGCCAGGGCCCCGGCCAGGGCCCGGGCGAAGCCCTCTCGCGCCCGGGCGCCGTCCACCACGATCTCCAGCCGGCGGGCGAAGGCCGCCCGGGCCCCGTCCAGGTCATAGAGGCGATCGGCGCTCATGCGGAAGCCCCCGGTGTAGTCGTCCACGGCCACCGTGCCCTCCACCACCAGCAGGGCGTCCTTGGCGATAAGCTGCCGGTATCGCTGGTAAACCTCCGGAAAGACAGCGATCTCCAACCTGCCGGTCCGGTCGTCCAGGGTGACGAAGGCCATGCGCTCGCCCCGCCGGCTGGCCCGGGTACGCACCCCCACCACCAGGCCCGCGACCACCACGGTGCGGTCCCGCACCGGGGCGGCCTCGCCCAGGCGGAAGTCCACCAGCCGGGCCAGCTCCTCCTCGTGACGGGCGATGGGATGCCCCGTCAGGTACAGGCCCAGGGTCTCCTTCTCGCCCTGGAGACGCTCCTCGTCCTCCCACTCGGGCACCACCTCGTAGA
>WFXX01000146.1 GCA_015490395.1 Gammaproteobacteria bacterium
GTCCCGGCCGCCACGCCCCCCCCAGCGCGGTGGGGGGATGCCCGAGGCGCGCTCGCGCGTGCAGGCGCGGCCTCGGCCTCCGGCGCCGCCCTTACCCTGGCCTTCGCCCCCTTCGGCCTCTGGCCCCTGGGCGTGCTGGCCCCGGCGGCCTTGTTCCTTCTCTGGCTGGTGGCCCCCTCCCCTCGGCAGGCCTTCGCCCTGGGCCTGCTCTTCGGGCTGGGCCTCTTCGGCACCGGCACCGCCTGGGTCTTCGATGCCATCCACGGTCCGGGCGGCGTGGGCCTGGGGCTGTCCCTGCTGCTCACCGGCCTCCTGGTGGGGCTGCTGGCCCTCTTCCCGGCCGCCTGTGGCTGGGCGGCGGCCCGCCTGGCCCGAAGGGCCGGCCCGGCGGCTGCCTTGGGCCTGCTCTTCCCCGCCCTCTGGACCTTGACGGAGTGGACCCGCGGGTGGTTTCTCACAGGCTTCCCCTGGCTGGCCCTGGGCTACAGCCAGCTCGACGCCCCCCTGGCCGGCTGGGCCCCCCTGGCGGGGGCCTATGGGGTCTCCCTGGCCGCGGCCTGGAGCGCCGGCCTGCTGGCGCTGCTGCTGCGCCAGGGCCCGCGCCGGGCCCTGGCGTGGCTGGCCCTGGCCCTGCTCTGGGGCGGGGGGGTGGCCCTGCGGGAGGTCTCCTGGACGGCCCCGGCAGGCCCCCCGCTCCAGGTGCGTCTGGTCCAAGGGAACATCCCCCAGGAGCTCAAGTGGCTCCCCGCCATGCGCGAGCCCACCCTGGCCCGCTACGAGGCCCTCACCCGCGAGGCCTTGGGTCGGGCGCGCCTGGTGATCTGGCCCGAGAGCGCCGCCCCCGCCTTCTACCACCAGGTGGCCGGGCGCCTGGAGGCCCTGGGGGAGGAGGCCCGGGCGCAGGGCACGGCGATCCTGGCCGGGGTGCTGGAGCTGGATCCCGCCACCGGGCGGTACTACAACAGCGTGGCCCTGCTGGGGCGCCAGCCGCGCTTCTATCGCAAGCATCACCTGGTGCCCTTCACCGAGTACCTGCCCCTGGAGGCCCTGCTGGGCACGGCCGTGGACCTGCTCCAGGTGCCGGTCTCCAGCTTCAGCAAGGGCCCGGCCGATCCGCCGCCCCTGCGGGTGGACGGGCTGGCCCTGCGGGTGACCATCTGCTATGAGGACGCCTTCGGCGAGGAGCTGCTCGGGGCCCTCCCAGAGGCCGGGCTCCTGGTCAACGTGACCAACGATGCCTGGTTCGACCGCACCATCGCCCCCCATCAGCACCTGCAGATGGCCCGCATGCGGGCCCTGGAGACGGGCCGGCCCCTGCTGCGGGCAGCCAACACCGGCATCACCGCCCTCGTGGGGGCCGACGGCCGGCTGCTGGCCCGGGCTCCCATGCACCGCACCGTGGCCCTGGATGGCGAGGTGGCCCCCTACGCCGGGGCCACCCCCTACGTGCGCTGGGGCAACGCCCCGGCGGTGGGCGCGGCCCTGCTGCTGGCGGCGGTGGCCTTGGCCCGCCGGCGCCCCGCTTCCCCCTCCTAGTCGCCTCGGCCCACCCGCCGGAAGGCGGTGCCCCGGCAGCGGGGGCAGGGCGGGAGCCGGCCGGCGCGGTGCAGGTGGATACGCTCCCCGCAGCCGGTGCACTGGAAGCTGCCCAGGGTGGCGATCTCCCCCGTGCGATAGGGAGTGCCGGCCTCGGCCAGGCGGGCCTCCTCGGCCAGGCGGAACCAGGCCAGCTCGGTGGGGTCCGCCACCCGGGCCAGGAGCTCCAGCAGGCCCTCCTCCACCAGCTCCAGGTCCAGCAGCAGCCAGTCCCGCAGGGACAGGCCCCGGCTGCGGAGCTGGCGGCTGATCTCCGCCAGGTCCCGCTCCAGGAAGCCGGCCAGCATCCGGGCCTCGGCCTCGTCCGCCTCGCCCCGGGCCACCGCCTCCCGGCGGGCCTCCTCCAGGGCCTGCCGCAGGGCCTGCGGGGAGCCGCCGCCCCCCGCCAGCCGCTCCCGGACCCGGTGCAGCATGCGGTCGTAGGCTGCCAGCAGCCGCGCCTCCTCCCGCGCCGCTCCCTCCTTCCCTTCGCCTGCTGCCATCCGCTCGCCTCCGGCGCCCCGGGCGTGAAAGGCCCGCGGGCGCTGCGCTATCCTTCCGCCACCCGCCGCCCGGGAGGGCGGCGGCCCACGCCCCAAGCCTAGCAGCAAGCCAAGCAGGAGGTCCGCCCCGGATGTCCCAGCCCCGGAA
>WFXX01000147.1 GCA_015490395.1 Gammaproteobacteria bacterium
GGGAGGTCCACCACCTGGAGGGCCGGGACAGGAGCCGCGGAGGAGGCGCCATGGCCAAGGGGGAGGCCGCGCAGGGCCGCCAGGGCCCGCCGCCGGGGGCGGTGCGCCGGGCCGAGGCGCTGCGCCGGGAGATCGAGTACCACAACTGGCGCTACTACGTGCTCGACAGCCCGGTCATCTCGGACGCCGAGTACGACGCCCTGATGCGCGAGCTCCAGGAGCTGGAGGCCCGCTGGCCGGAGTTGCGCACCCCCGATTCCCCCACCCAGCGGGTGGGGGCCCCGCCCCGGGAGGACATGGGGGAGGTGCGCCATCGCATCCCCATGCTCTCCCTGGATAACGCCTTCACCGAGGAGGAGGTGCGAGACTTCGACCGGCGCCTGCGCTCCCTGCTGGGCTTGGAGGTGGCCCGCTACGTGTGCGAGCCCAAGTTCGACGGGGCCTCGGTGAGCCTGCGCTACGAGGAGGGGATCCTGGTCTTGGCGGGGACCCGGGGCGACGGCTACCGGGGCGAGGACGTCACTCCCAACGCGCGCACCATCGGCACCGTGCCCCTGCGCCTCCAGGGCCGCGGCTGGCCCCGGGTCCTGGAGGTGCGCGGCGAGGTGGTGATCCGCAAGGAGGACTTCCGGCGCCTCAACGAGGAGCGCCTGGAGCGCGGCGAGAGTCCCTTCGCCAACCCGCGTAACGCCGCCGCAGGCAGCCTGCGCCAGCTCGACCCCGCCGTCACCGCCTCCCGGCCCCTCAGCTTCTTCGCCTGGGGCCTGGGGGAGGTCTCGGAGCCCTTCGCCCGCTATCGCCACGAGGTGATGCGCCGCCTGCGCCAATGGGGCTTCGCGGTCAGCGCGTACATCGAGGTGGCCGAGGGGGTGGAGGCCTGCCTGCGCTACTACCGCCGGATGCTGGAGATCCGGGACCAGGCCCCCTTCGAGATGGACGGGGTGGTCTACAAGCTGGACGACATGGCGCTCAGCGAGCGGGCCGGCTACACGGCCCGCGCCCCCCGCTGGGCGGTGGCCCACAAGTTTCCAGCCGAGGAGGCCACCACCGTGGTCGAGGACATCTTCCCCTCGGTGGGGCGCACGGGGGTCATCACCCCGGTGGCCATCCTGCGCCCGGTGGAGGTGGGGGGCGTGACCGTCTCCCGGGCCAGCCTGCACAACCAGGACGAGGTGGAGCGCAAGGACGTGCGCATCGGGGATACGGTGATCGTGCGCCGGGCCGGGGAGGTGATCCCCGAGATCGTGGCCGTGGTCGAGGAGAAGCGCCCCCAGGGAGCCCGGCGCTGGCACATGCCCAAGCGCTGCCCGGTCTGCGGCGCGGAGGTGGTGCGCCTGGAGGGCGAGGCCGCCCACCGTTGCATGGGGGGGCTCTACTGCCCGGCCCAGCGCAAGGGGGCCATCCGGCACTTCGCCTCCCGACGGGCTATGGATATCCAGGGCCTGGGCCAGAAGCTGGTGGACCAGCTGGTGGGCCAGGGGCTGGTGGAGACCCCGGCGGACCTCTACTGCCTGCGCAAGGAGGACCTGGTGGGCCTGGAGCGCATGGCGGAGAAGTCCGCCCAGAACCTGTTGGATGCCTTGGAGCGCAGCAAGTCCACCACCCTGGCCCGCTTCCTCTACGCCCTGGGCATCCCCCACGTGGGAGAGGCCACCGCCCAGACCCTGGCCGAGCACTTCGGGACCCTGGAGCGGATCATGGAGGCCAGCCTGGAGGGGCTCCAGCAGGTGCCCGATATCGGCCCCGTGGTGGCCCAGGCCATCCACCGCTTCTTCCGCCAACGGCACAACCGGGAGGTGATCCGCCGCCTCTTGGAGGCGGGGGTCCACTGGCCCTCGCCCCGTCGGCGGGGCGGGGCCCTGGAGGGCAAGACCTTCGTCCTTACCGGGGCCCTGGAGGGCATGACCCGGGAGGAGGCCAAGCGGCGCATCGAGGCCCTGGGGGGACGGGTCACCGAGAGCGTCTCCCGGCGCACCGACTACGTGGTGGTGGGCAGGGACCCTGGCTCCAAGCTAGAGCGGGCCCGGGCCCTGGGTGTGCCCACCCTGGACGAGCGGGCCTTCCTGCGCCTGCTGGAGGGATCGGGCTGAGGGCCGCCTCCGGCGGCCCGCTGGAGAAGGGCCTTCAGCGGGCCGGTGCACCAGGGCCCGCCCCGGCGTTGGGAAAGTGGATCTCGGCTTGGCGGCGCAGGCTCTCCAGATGCCGGGCGACGGCCTGGGATTGCAGAGCGGCCCGGAGCTGCCCCGCCACCTCCTCGAAGGCGGGGGGCTCCACCTCCCGGATGTCCTCCAGCAGGATCACGTGCCAGCCGAAACGGGTGCGCACCGGCTCCTTGGTGTAGGTCCACTTGGCCAGGCCCTGCACGGCCTCGGCGAAGGGAGCCACCATGCTCGCGGCGCTGAACCAGCCGAGGTCGCCGCCTTGCTTGGCGCTCGGGCCCACGGAATGCTCCCGGGCCAGGGTGGCAAAGTCGGCGCCGCCCTCGAGCTCCTCGATGAGCTGGCGGGCCGTGGCCTCATCCCGGACCAGGATGTGCCTGGCCTTGTACTCGCGCAGCTTCCCCTGCCCATAGCGCTGGCGGTAGGCCCGCCGGAGCTCCTCCTCGCTCACTGGCCGCTGGCGCAGGAGCCGGTCCACCTGGACCCCAGCTAGGAGGTTCCTCTCTTGGTTGCGCAGCTCGGCGGCCACGGCGGGGTCCCGGTCCAGCCCCGCCTGGAGGGCCTCCTGGTAGAGCAGCTCCCGGTCCACCAGGCCGCGCAGGGCCTGCTGGCGGCTGAGGCGGGCCCCGCGCCGGCCCTGGGCGCGGGCATAGGCCAGGAGGTCGGCCTCGGTGAGGGTGGTGCCGTTGACCACCGCCACCGGGCGCGGAGCTTGACCGGTGTCTTGCGTCGGGCTCTCCTCCGCCCCTCGGGCGGTGCCCGCGTGCCAAGCGGCGGCCCCCAGCAGCAATAGCAGGGAGTAGGGCAGCAAGGGATGGCGGCGGGACATGACGCAGGCCTCCTCTCCTGAAACGTCCTCTCCGGTTTGGCCCCGACGCGGGCTTCCTCAGGGCTCGTCCGGGCTGCGGGCCTCGATGGCCAAGGCGTGGATGCGGCCGGGGACCAGATCTCCCACCGCTTCGTAGACCCGGCGGTGGCGCTCCAGCAGGGGCAGGCCCCGGAAGGCCTCGGCCACGATGCGCACCCGGTAGTGGCCCCGGCCGGCCGCGGCGTGGCCGGCGTGCAGGTGCCCCTCGTCCACGATCTCCAGGGCCCGGGGGTGCAAGGCCTCCTCCAGCCGTCGACGCAGCAGCGCTGCGGCTCCGCCCTCTTCGGTCCCGCTCACGGCAGCACTCGCTTGAAGGGCCTTACCGTCACCTCTCGATAGACCCCGTGGCGGCGGTAGGGATCCTCCGCCGCCCAGGCCTCGGCCTCCTCCAAGGAGGGGAACTCCGCCACGATGAGGCTGCCGGTGAAGCCGGCCGGGCCGGGATCGGCGGCGTCCACCGCTGGAAAGGGCCCCGCCAGCACCAGCCGGCCCTCCTCCTGCAGGGCCCGGAGCCGGGCCAGGTGGGCCTCCCGGTGGGGGCGCCGCAGGGCCAGGCTGCCTGGGACATCCGTGCACACGATGGCATAGAGTGGCATCAAGGCTCCTCTGTCGTTCGGTCCCGCTCCAGGTACCGTCCTAGGTACAGGACCTGACCCAGGACAAAGAGCACCGTCAGGCCCAGCATCCCGAAGAGCTTGAAGTGGACCCAGGTGTCGGTGTCATAGGCGTAGGCCACGTACAGGTTGGCCGCCCCCAGCAGCAGGAAGAAGGCCACCCAGCTCAGGTTCAGGCGCGCCCAGACCGGATCGGGCAGGGTGAGGGTACGGGCCATCATGCGTTGCACCAGGGGGCGCCGCCCCACGAGCTGACTGGCCAGGAAGGCCGCGGCGAAGAGCCAGTTCACCACTGTGGGCTTCCATTTGATGAAGGCCTCATCGCGCAGCAGCAGCGTGGCCCCGCCCAGGACCACGACCAGGCCCAGGGTCACCAGGTGCATGGGCTCCACGCGCCCGCGCCGGCTCCAGGACCAGCCCACCTGGGCCGCCGAGGCGGCGATGGCCACCGCCGTGGCTACGTAGATGTCATAGGCCTGGTAGGCGA
>WFXX01000148.1 GCA_015490395.1 Gammaproteobacteria bacterium
CCCAGCACCCGCGCCCCCCGGGCCAGCTCCGAGCCCCGGGCCTCCACGAAGAAGCCCGGCGGGAAGGGGCGGGTGACCAGGATCCGGTCCCCCTCGCGGCGGGCTTCCCACATGCGCACCACCGCGTAGGGTCCCTCGGCCACCAGGCTCCCGGTGGCCACCTCCACGGCCTCGTCAGGGCCGGGCGCGGGGCACTCAGCCTCACCGGGCGGGGCCCGGGCCGTTACCCGGAAGCTCACCGGCCGCTCCTCGCTGGCCCCTTGGGTGGCCGCGGCCTGCACCAGGAAGCCCTCCACGATGGCCCGGGGGTAGGGGGGTAGGTCCTCGGGGGCGGCCAGGTCCTCGGCCAGGGTGCGGCCCAGGGCCTCCTCCAGGGGCAGGCGCTCGGTGCCGGTGGCCCGCCAGGGCACGGCGGCGGCGAAACGCTCCTGGGCCTCGCGCAGGGGGGAAGGGCGGCTCTCGCTCACGCTGCTCTCCAGGCTGGGGCGTGGGGGCGGCGGGTGCCGGTCAGCCCCCCCGCCGGATGAGCTCCATAAACTCCATGCGGGTGCGCGCGTCGGTGCGGAAGCTGCCGCGCATGGCGCTGCTTACGGTGGAGCTGTTCTGCTTCTGCACGCCGCGCATCATCATACAGAAGTGGCTGGCCTCCACCACCACGCCCACGCCCTGGGGCCGGACCACCTCCATGAGGGCGTCGGCGATCTGGCCCGTCATGCGCTCCTGCACCTGGAGACGGCGGGCGTAGAGATCCACGATGCGGGCGATCTTGCTCAAACCGATGATGCGCCCCGCGGGCAGGTAGCCGATGTGGATGCGCCCGAAGAAGGGCAGCATGTGGTGCTCGCACTGGGAGTAGAACTCGATGTCCTTGACCACCACCATCTCGTGGCAGTCGCTCTCGAACACCGCTCCCCGCACCGCCTCCTCCACCGTCTGGCCGTAGCCGCTGGTGAGGAAGCGCAGGGCCTGGGCGATGCGGGCCGGGGTGCGGCGCAGGCCCTCGCGCTCGGGATCCTCCCCCAACAGCGCCAGCAGCTCGCGTAGCACGGCCTCCAGGCGCCGGTCCCGGTCCCCGGCCGCCGGGGACGCAGGCTCGCCCGCCGGCCGCTCCACCCGCCTCGTGCTCATCGACTGGGTGCTCCTTGTGTGCTCGCCCTCCGGATGCAGGCCCAATGATCCGGGAGCGAGCTCTGCACCGCAACCGTATGCGGCTCAGGGAAAAGGCCAGGCTCAGCCTTCCGGAGGGAAGCGGGCCGTCAGCTCCAGGCGCCGGCCGTCGCGCTCCACCGCCAGAGGCAGCCAGGCCCCCGGGGGCATGCGGCGCACCGCCCGCACCACCTGCTCCAGCCCGCGCACCGGGCGTCCCGCCACCTCCACCAGGAGGTCGCCCGGGCGCAGGCCGGCCCGCTCGGCCACGCTGCCCGGCACCACCTGCTGCACGGCTACCCCTTCTCGGCGCGGCTCCAGATAGACGCCCAGGCGCGGTGGTGGGTCCTCGGGCAGGGGCGGGAAGACGAAGACCGCATCGGCATAGCCCTGCTCCAGCTGCTCGCAGCCCAGGCGCCCCTCCCAGGGCATGAGCACCGCCGTCTCCTTCACCCCCAGGTCCTCCAGCTGCCGGGGCACGCCGAAGCGGTGCATCAGATGGCCGCCCCCCATGAGGGCCACCACCAGGGGCGGTCGCCCGGAGGGTCCCCGACGCCCCAGGGCTTCAGCGATGGAGCGGGCCATGGCCCGGTCCCAGAGGAGCTGCCCGTCCACGAAGCGCCGGAAGGCCTCGCGCTGCTCGGGGGGGATGCGCGTCGGATCGCCGCCGCCATGGGCCCGCCCCGCATGCTGGAGGAAGCTGGCTGCCAGCAGCCGCAGGTAGGCCGGCGGGGCGGGGGCAGGCCGGCCCAGGCGCTCCCGCTCGGCCGCCTCCAGGGCCTCCCAGCCGCCCCGGCGCACGCGCTCCACCGCCTCGCGCTCGGCGTTCAGGGCCAGCATGGGGATGCGGTGCAGGCGGGCGTACTCGAACAGGGGCAGGTACAGGGCGGGGTCGAAGTTCCAGTGGCGCTCCCAGCCGGCCTCCTGCAGAAGCTGGCGAGGGGTCAGCTCCCCGGCCACCCAGCGGTCCAGGGCGGCCTGGCTGGAAGGAGGGAACATCTCTAGGCCCAGCACCAGGTCCTCGCGCAGGGCCCGCAGGCCGGCCAGCACCGAGAGCTGCCACCGGTGATGGGCGGCCGTCTCGTGCTGCTCGCCCAGCAGGACCACCTGCCGCCGCGCCAGCTCCCGCAGGAGCCGGCCGTGAGCCAAGGCGGCCCCGTCCCCGGGGCGATGCCAACCGGGCTCCGGCCGGCAGCCCTCGGGCGGCCGGCCCGCCTCCGGGGCAGTGGCCGCCGCAGCGCAGGCCGCGAGCAGGCCCGCTGCCAAGGCGAGCCCGAGGAGACGGGGGGAGGTCATGATCCCCCCTCCGGCCCCCCGGTCCGGGCCAAGGGGTCCTGGCGGTAGTAGGCCCGCAGCTGGCCGTAGACCGCCGGGTAGCTCCCGGCCAGGAGATCAGGGCACTCGAAGAAGGCCTCGGTGGCGCAGGCGAAGAACTCCCCGGGGTCTTCGGCGGCGTAGGGGTCCAGGGGGGCTGGCTCGCCGGCGACGATGCGCCGGCGCAGGTCCTCGAAGGCCGCGGCGAAGGCCTCGGTCCAGGCCCGGCGCTCCATGCCCCGGTGCAGAGGCGGGAAGCCGTTGGCCTCGCCGTTGAGCAGGTCCAGCTTGTGGGCCATCTCATGGATGACCACGTTGTAGCCGTCCAGCTCCTGAGCGCCCGACCACACGTCCTCCTCCGACAGGATCACCGGCCCCTGGGGCCAGGACTCGCCGGTGAGCGGCCGGCGCAGCTCGTGCTCCACCCCGGCCTCGTCCACCCAACGCTGCACCGAGACGAAGGCCCCCGGATAGACCACCACCTCCCACCAGCCTCGGTAGGCCTCCAGGCCCAGCTCCAGGACGGGGAGACAGGCCTGAGCGGCGATGGCCAGGCGCAGGGCCTCGTCCAGCTCCTGGCCGCCGGCGCCGGTGATGGCCTTGCGGGCGAGGAAGCCGGCGGCGAGCTCCCGGAGGCGATCCAGCTGCCTCGGGGGCAGATCCCGCAACACCGCCACCGTCTCCACCACCTCCCGCCACAGTGCCCCGGAGGGCAGTGGCGGGCGGCGCCAGGGCAGCAGGGGCACGGGACCTCAGCCCTCCAGGAGGGCGAGGGCTGCCTCCGGGGGCCGGCCCAGGGCCGCCCGGCGGCCGTCCACCACCACGATGGGCCGCTCGATGAGGATGGGATGCTCGACCATGGCCCGGATGAGGGCGGCCTCGTCCAGGCCGGGGTCGTCCAGGCCCAGCTCCTTGTAGGCCTTCTCCCGGCGACGCATCAGCTCCCGGGGCTTCAGGCCCAGCAGGCGGAGCAGCCGGCGCAGGGTGCGCTCGTCCGGGGGTTCCTTGAGGTATTCCACCACCTGCGGCTCCACGCCCCGCTCCCGCAGCAGCCGCAGCGTCTCGCGGGACTTGCTACAGCGGGGGTTGTGATAGATCACCACCTTCACGGCACACCTCCTGGGCTCGCGACAGGCGGCGGCCCCCGCCAGCAAGGCGCGGAGCCGGCCACTGGTGCGCAAGGCCTCCAGCTCTGTGCAGCCTCCGATGGGACGGCCGTCCACGAACAGCCGAGGCAACGTCCAGCGCCCGCCCGCTGGGCCATGCGTCGCCGGGCCTCGGGATCCCCATGGAGGGGATCTCCCGTTAGGGGATCTCTAGGTTCTCCAGCGAGGCCCTGGCCCTCAGGCGACAGGGGCAGTGGCGCCAGGTGTAGACCTCCGCCCGGAGCCGGCTAGGGGCCGCCCCCTGCTGCGCGTCGGTGCGCTCGTCCATGGACCCGTCCATCAGCTCCATCTTACACCGGCGCCCCAAGGGGGCCGTGTCAAGCATCCCGGGCCGCTGACGATACAGGGGTGGGACGGCCCCCCATGCGGGGAGCGAGCCGCTGCGGGCACGGCTGTCCCTGGATGCCAACGCCGGCCGCCGATGAGCACCGTTTCGGACCAGCCCCCGCCGACTGCGGATGCCCCCGTTTCTGCCGAGGCCGCCCCGCAGCGGCTGCACCGGCACCGGGAGATGCAGGAGCGGCTGCGCCGCTTCGTGGCGCGCATCCAGCAGGCCCAGAGCTTTGCGGAGGTGATGCCGGAGATCGAGGACGACCTCCTGGCCTTGCTCAACGCCGAGCGCATCACCATCTACCAGCGATCCCGCACCCAGCCCGAGCTGGTCTCGAAGTACAAGAGCGGGGACGAGTTCCGGGAGATCCGGGTGCCCCTGTCCACCTCCTCCATCGCCGGCTATGTGGGCCTGACCCAAAAGCCGGTGCGTATCCGGGATGTCTACGACGAGAAGGAGCTGGCGGCCATCCACCCCAATTTGCGTTTCGACCGCTCCTTCGACCGCAAGAGCGGCTTCCGCACCCGCTCCATGATCGTCGTCCCCATCAAGAGCCGCGACGTGCTGCTCGGGGTGATGCAGGTGCTCAACCGGCGCGGCGGCGGGAGCTTCACCGACACGGAGCTGCGCAACGCCATCAAGCTCAGCGTCTTGGTGGGGCAGAAGTTCCATGCCGAGCTGGGCGGCACTCGCGATCCCTACGAGCATCTGGTGCTCACCGGCCGCATCAGCCAGGAGCAGCTCGACGAGTTCAAGGAGCGGGCCGAGCGCGAGGGGCTCACCGTCTCCTACCTGCTCATCACGGAGGCCGGCCTCAGCCCGGCCGAGATCGGCGCCTCCCTGGAGCGCTACTACCAGGTGCCCTACATGGGCTACGACCCCTCCATCCGCATCCCCAAGGAGCTGCTGGAGGGGATCAACGAGGCCTATCTGCGCAAGGAGCGCTGGGTGCCCGTGCAGGGCGATCGGCGCGAGGTGGTGGTGCTCATCGACGACCCCTCGGACCACCAGCGGATCATGGAGATCCAGCGGGTGCTGCGGGCCGAGCACTACGTGTTCAAGGTCTCCCTCCCGGAGGAGATCCGCCAGTACTTGGGGGACCCTGGCCTGAGCGCCGGCGGCGGGGCGGACCTCAAGGAGCTGCTGCACCGGCTGGAGGAGGAGGAGGAGGGCCTGGAGGCGGGCGAGGAGCCCCTGCTCGAGACGGTGGACGAGAACGAGGCCACCGTCATCCAGCTGGTCAACCAGCTCATCCGCGACAGCTACCAGGCCCGGGCCTCGGACATCCACATCGAGCCCGGCCGGGGGCGCCAGCCCTCCTCGGTGCGTATCCGCGTCGACGGGGTCTGCCACCGCACCATCACCATCCCCGCCAGCCACATCCGGGCCGTGGTCTCGCGCATCAAGATCATGGCCGGCATGGACATCTCCGACCGGCGCCGGCCCCAGGACGGCAAGTGCGTGGTGCGCATCCAGGGCAAGCCGGTGGAGCTGCGCGTGGCCACCATCCCCACGGTCAACGGCGAGTCGGTGGTGATGCGCATCCTGGCCTCCAGCCGGCCCCTGCCCCTGGACCGGCTCAACTTCTCCCGCCGCAACCTGGAGGAGATCCTCAAGGCCATCGAGCACCCCCACGGCATCTTCCTGGTGGTGGGGCCCACGGGCTCGGGCAAGACCACCACCCTGCACGCCATCCTGGCGCACATCAACACGCCCGAGCGCAAGATCTGGACCGCCGAGGACCCGGTGGAGATCACCCAGCCGGGGCTGCAGCAGGTGCAGGTCAACCCCAAGGCCGGGCTGACCTTCGCCGCGGCCCTGCGGGCCTTCCTGCGCGCCGACCCCGACGTGATCATGATCGGCGAGATGCGCGACCGGGAGACGGCCGAGGCCGGCGTGGAGGCCTCCCTCACCGGGCACCTGGTCTTCTCCACCCTGCACACGAACTCCGCCGCGGAGACCGTCACCCGGCTGCTGGACCTGGGCATCGACCCGGTGAGCTTCTCCGACGCCCTGCGCGGGGTGCTGGCCCAGCGCCTGGTGCGCACCCTGTGCGCCGACTGCAAGGAGGCCTACACCCCGGACGCGGAGGCGTGGAAGCTGATCCGCCGCTACTACGGCGAGGAGCGCTTCGCTGAGCTGGGGGTGGATCCGGCCTCCCACCGCCTCTACCGCGCCCGGGGCTGCGCGCGCTGCAACGGCACCGGCTACCGGGGACGCACCGGGATCCACGAGCTGCTGGTCAGCTCCCCGGCCATGCGGGACCTCATCTACCGCAAGGCCACCGCCGCGGAGATCGAGCGTCTGGCCATGGAGGAGGGGATGCGCACCCTGATGCAGGACGGCATCGCCAAGATGCTCCAGGGGCAGACCGACCTGGAGCAGGTGCGCAAGGTGGCCGCCCGCTGAGGCCGGGCGGCGGTCGGAGGGTCTCAGCTCGCCCGGCGCAGCCCCGAGACCAGGCGGGCGGCCTCCTCCCGGCTGTAGAAGCGTGCCCCTAGCACGAAGCCGGCCTCCAGGGAGGCCTTCACCGCCGTGGGCCGCCCCGCCTCGTCGCGCCGCAGCACCACCTCCTCCGGCAGCCCGTCGATACAGTGCACCGGCGCCGGCGCGCCCTCGGCGTCCCGGGACAGATAAACCCGGCCGGTCTCCCGGTCCAGGAAGGCAGGCAGGAAGCCGTGGGGGCGGGCCTCCTCGCTGACACCGCCTTGGCCCTGGAAGGCCGCGGCCTGCTGCTGCAGGCCCCCTCTGGTGAGCAGCTCGTGCATGCTCCTGGCCCTCCCGCTTCTCTCGTCACATCTCCACGCCCTACCCGTAGCAGGAGGCATGCCAGGTACCCTGGCGGCCGCGGACGTGGCCGCTGCCCCAGCCGGCCTGTGGCCTGCGTCCCGTTTCGCCGGTGCCAGGGGACCAAAAGGGTCACCTCGGCAGACCGAGGCCGTCACCCGATGCCCCTCCAGAGACGTGGCGACCATGGCACGACGGCCTGAGAGAGGCAAAGCTGGTAAACTATGCGAGACCTCTCGGCGGAGCCCCGCATCCTGCGGCGGCCCCTCCATGGCCGGGCCGCGCCCGTGACCGCGGGCGCGGCTGTCCTATCCCATCCTGAACCCTGCGAAGGACATCGTGAGCATGAGCAACACTCAGACCCCCGACCCCATGGCGGTCATGCGCATCGCCTCCGCCTACTGGCACTCCAGCGTGCTCCACGTGGCCCATGCACTGGATGTGTTCACCAAGCTCGCCGAGGGACCGGCCACCGCGCAGGAGATGGCCGAGAGGTGCCAGGCCGACCCCCGCGGCATGGAGATGATCCTCATCGGCTGCGTGGGGTTGGGCCTGCTGGAGAAGGAGGGCGAGCGCTTCCGCAACGGCCCCATCGCGGACACCTTCCTGGTCAAGGGCCGGCCCCGCTACCAGGGCGGTATCGTGTCCATGTTCGCCGACTGGGTGCTGCCCTGGACCCGCCTCCGGGAGGCCGTGGTCACCGGCAGGCCCGTGGTGCAGAAGCAGCACGACCACGGCGAGGAGGCCACCCGGACCTACATCTACGGGATGCTCCACCGGGGCATCCCTCAGGCCGAGCTGCTGGCCCGGGAGGTGCCCCTCACCGGGCGCAAGCGCCTGCTGGATGTGGGCGGCGGCCCCGGCATCTTTTCCATCATCTTCACCCGGGAGAACCCGGGCCTGAAGGCCGACGTGCTGGACCTGCCCCAGACCCTGAAGGTCACCCGGGAGATCATCGCCGACTGGAAGGCCGAGGATGCTGTCTCCACGGTGGAGGGGAACTACCTGGAGGACGATTTCGGCAGCGGCTACGACGTGGTGCTGCTGTCGTCCATGATCAACCAGGAGGGCCCGGAGGTGATCCGGGAGATTTTGCGCAAGTCCTACGAGGCCATGGAGAGCGGAGGCCTGCTGCTGGTGCAGGAGCAGTTCCTGAACACGGAGAAGACCGGCCCGCTGCTGCCCCTGCTCATCGGGCTGAATCAGCTTATCCACACCCCCGCGGGGCGGGCCTACTCGGCCAAGGAGGTGGCGGACATGGCCGCTGAGGTAGGCTTCCGGGACCTGAGCTTCCGGCCGCTGCCCGAGCCCAGCCCCTTCACCCTCATCACGGGTCTCAAGCCCTGAGGCGTGTGGGCGACGGTTCAGCCCGCCGCTTCGCCCCCCTGGCGGGGGGGGCGAGCCTGGTGCGCGCTGTGGCGGCGCACCACCCCGGCGGTGAGGGTGAAGCGCATGGCCTCCTCCATGCCCATGGCCACGGGCTCCAGGCACGCCCGGGGCACCAAAACGGTGTAGCCGCCGATCTGGTACGAGAAGGGCAGGTACACGGCCACCAGGTCCTGCCCCTCCAGCCCGGGCACCTCCTCCCGGGTGAGGAAGCCGATGAGCCGCACCGGGGGGTCGCCGGGCAGCCGGAAGGCCACCACCCGGCCCAGCCCTTCCTGCTCGGGGGTATAGACGAAGTGCAGGAAGTCCCGGATGGAGCCGTAGACGCCCTTGACCACCGGGATGCGGTAGAGCACCGCCTCGCCCAGGGCGAAGAGGCGCTGCACCAGCCAGGCCCGCATGGCCAGGCCCACCAGGAAGGCCAGGGCCAAGGCCGCCACCAGCCCCATACCGGGCACGTAAAGGCCGGGGGCGACCGCCCGCAGCAGGCCGGCCAGCAGGGACTCGGCGGCCTGCGCCAGCCACCACAGGACGTAGACGGTCAGGCCCAGGGGCAAAAGGGTGAAGAGGCCGGTGAGGATGGTGCGCCCCACCCAGCGCAGATCGCGCGGCGCATCCGGGCTCGGCATGACGGCTCTCCGGGCTCGGCTCCAGGACGCCAGGGGTGTCCCCGGCAATCCGCGCCAGCCTATCAGAGGCGGGCTCGGGGTCAAGGGGGGGCGCTGTCAGCATGTGGGACCGGGCCGGGGTGGGCGCCAGCCGCTTGTGCGCGGCGCTTACCCTACGCCCCCTGGAGCGAGGCCGCCGAGGCGATCCGGGAGGCCGTTGGTTGCCCTCGCGAGCTGGGGTTGCTGCCCCTCCCCGCTAAGAGGCGGTCATGGCTGGCTCGAGGGGGGTGCGGCACCCGCGGCAGAGCGCCTCCGTCCCGGTGCCGTCCCGTTCAGCCCTCCACCCATGCCCGCCAAGCCCCGTAGCCTTCTCGCTCCAGGGCCTCCAGGGGGATGAAGCGCAGGGCTGCCGAGTTGATGCAGTAGCGCAGGCCCGTGGGCGGCGGGCCATCCTCGAACAGATGCCCCAGGTGGGAGCCGGCCAGGCGGCTGAGCACCTCCACCCGGCGCATCCCATGGGAGAGGTCCGGGCGCAGCACCACGCAACCCTCGGCCACGGGGCGGGTGAAGCTGGGCCAGCCGGTGCCGGAGTCAAACTTGTCCCGGGAGGAGAACAGGGGCTCGCCGCTGACCACGTCCACGTAGAGGCCCGGACGGTGCTCGTTCCAGTAAGGGTTGTCGAAGGGGGGCTCGGTGGCCCCTTCTTGGGTCACTGCCCACTGCAGGGGCGTCAGGCGCCGCCGCAGCTCCTCCTCCGGCGGGCGACGCCAGGCCATCAGGCCTCCCGCTCCCGATGCCCGGTCTCCCCGCCCAAGCGCTCCACCAGGGCCTCCAGGCGCCGGGCCACCTCCTCCCAGACGATCATGGGCCCCAGGTGCTCCAGGGCCTCGCGCTCGGTGCCCTCCCGGGCCCGGCGGCGGTAGCTGGCCACCAGCGCGGCCAGGCGCTCGCGCCGGTGCCGCAACGCCTCCAGCTCCTGCCGCTCCGGGGCCCCCCCGGCCAGCGAGCCGGCCCTGCGGCCGGCCCGTTCCAGCAGCTCGTCGATGTGCCGCAGCCGCGCCTCGTAGGCCTGCACGTGCTGCTCCACCAGGTGATCCAGACGGCTCATGGGCAGCTCCTCCCGGTCCTCCCGGCAGTATAGCCG
>WFXX01000149.1 GCA_015490395.1 Gammaproteobacteria bacterium
CCTGGGTCCAGGAGGCCTATCTCAAGGGTCTCAACACCGAGGGAAGCGACCGCTTCGGAGAGGCCCTCGCCCTGTCCCGGGACGGCAACACCCTGGCCGTGGGCGCCTACAGGGAAGACGGCTCGGCCACCACCATTGACGGCCCCGACGACAACGCCGCCTTCGATGCGGGAGCGGCCTACGTCTTCGTGCGGGATGCCTCCGGCCAGTGGAGCCAGGAGGCCTACGTCAAGCCGGCCAACGCTCAAAGCGGTGACCGGTTCGGCGTCTCGGTCTCGTTGGCCGACGACGGCAGCATCCTGGCCGTCGGGGCACCCCGGGAGTCCAGCGGCGATCCGGCCAACCCCGGCGACAACAGCGCCATCCGGGCGGGGGCTGCCTACGTCTTCCAGCGGGGCGGCGGCGGCTGGTCCCAGACGGCCTACCTCAAGGCCAGCAACCTGCAGGCCGGCGACAGCTTCGGCCAGCGGGTGGCCCTCTCGGGCGATGGCCTCACCCTGGCCGTCTCCGCCACCGGCGAGGACAGCGCCGCCACCGGCATCGACGGCGACCAGGCCAGCAACGACGCTTCCGGGGCGGGCGCCGTCTACATCTTCGTGCGGGATCCCGGCACCGGCGCCTGGACCCAGGAGGCCTACCTGAAGGCATCCAACCCCGAATCACGGGACTACTTCGGCAGCGAGCTGGCCATCTCCGACGACGGGCGCACCGTGGCCGTGGCCGCCAGCGGGGAGGACAGCGCCGCCACCGGCATCGACGGCGACCAGGCCGACAACGACGCCGCGGGGGCGGGGGCCGTGTACGTCTTCACCAAGGATCCCCAGACGGGGAGCTGGGCCCAGGAGGCCTATGTCAAGCCCCTCCACACCACCGCCTGGGACAACTTCGGCGACGCCATCGCCCTCTCGGGCGATGGCACCTTGCTGGTGGTCGGCGCCACCGGCGAGAACGGGTCCGGCACCGGTCTCGGCGCCGATCCCGTCGACGACGGGGCGGTGGATGCCGGCGCCCTGTACCTCCTGCGGCGCACCGCCTCCGGCTGGGAGCACTGGCGCTACGTCAAGGCCCCCAACACCGACCCCGACGATCTGTTCGGAGAGGGCGTGGCCACGGACGATACGGGCTCGGTGGTGGCCGTGGGGGCGGCCGGCGAGAAGAGCCGCGCCACCGGGATCGGCGGGGATCAGACGGACAACGGGCTGGCCAACGTCGGCGCCGTCTACCTGTACTGAGCCTTCCCTGGCCCCGTCTTCTCCCCCTGGCGGCCTCGCCTCCGCCGCCGTAGAGTAGGGGGCGTGGAGGGGAGGGGGACAGGGCCGAGCCTGCCATGCCCGCCGCGCCGAGGGGCTGCGGGGCTGCTGCTCCTGGCCGTCCTGCTGGCCCTGGCCGCCTGTGGGCGCAGCCCCACGGAAGGGCAGGGGCCGCAAGGCGGCGCGGCTCCGCTGGAGGTTTGGGCCCATGCCGGCCAGGAGGCCGAGCGCCGGGTGCTGGAGGCCCAGGCGGCCCGATACAACGCCTCGGGCCCGGCGATCCCGGTCCGCCTCACCTTCCTCCCCGAGGGTGGTTACAACGCCCAGGTCCAGGCCGCGGCCCTGGCCGGGGACCTGCCCTGCCTCCTGGAGCTGGACGGCCCCTACCTGGCCCACTACGTCTGGCAGGGCAAGCTGAGGCCCCTGGACGAGCTGCTGCCCGAGGCGCTGCGCCGGGACCTGCTGCCCTCCATCCTGGCCCAGGGGACCTACCGGGGCCGCCTCTATGGGGTGGGGACCTTCGACTCGGGCCTGGGCCTCTACGGCCGGCGGAGCCTCCTGGAGGCCGTGGTGGAGGCCGTAGGGGCCGAGCTCCCCCGCGGGCCCGAGGAGGCCTGGCCCGTGGAGCGCTTCGAGGCCCTCCTGGAGGCCCTGGCCGCCCGGGACCCGGACGGGGCCGTGCTGGATCTGGGCCTGCAGCTCCGGGGGGAGTGGTACACCTACGCCTTCGCCCCGGTCCTCCACTCCGCAGGGAGCAGCCTCCTCGCCCCCGGCCCGGACGGGCGCCTGCACGCGGTCGGGGTGTTGGACGGCCCCGCCTCCGTGGCCGCCCTGGAGCGCATCCAGGGCTGGATCCGGCGGGGCTGGGTGGACCCCAACCTGGACGAGGCCGCCTTCACCGCGGGGCGGGTGGCCCTGGCCTGGGGCGGACACTGGGACTTCCCCCGCTACCGGGAGGCCTGGGGCGAGGACCTGGTCCTGCTGCCGCTGCCCGATTTCGGGCGGGGCAGCCGCACCGGCCAGGGCTCCTGGGTCTGGACCGTCACCCGGGGCTGCGACCGGCCCGAGGCGGCCGCGGCCTTCCTGCGCTTCCTGCTGCGGCCGGAGGAGATCCTGGCCATGACCGCGGCCAACGCGGCGGTGCCGGCCCGCCGCAGCGCCGTGGCCCGCTCGCCCCTCTACGGGCCCCAGGGGCCCCTGCGCCTCTTCGCCGTCCAGCTCGCCGGGGGTTGGGCGGTGCCCCGGCCCCGCACCGCCGCCTACCCGGTGGTGACCTCCGCCTTCCAGGA
This sequence comes from Gammaproteobacteria bacterium, assembly GCA_015490395.1. GTDB lineage: Bacteria > Pseudomonadota > Gammaproteobacteria > DRLM01 > DRLM01 > S141-70. Next base: position 2,540 of record WFXX01000149.1, read on the forward strand.
GGCCTTCGCCGCGGCGCGGGACGGGCTGGACGTGGCGGCGGCCCTGCGCCGCGCGGCGCGGACCATCGACCGGGAGCTGGCCGAGGGCGGCTATGGGGCGGAGGCCCGGGGCCTCTGAGCCCTTCTCCGAGGAGGCCCGGGCGGGGCGCTGGCTGACGGCCCCGGCCCTGGCGGGCCTGCTCCTGTTCGCGCTGCTGCCCTTCCTGGGGGCGGTGGCCCTCAGCCTCACCGACTTGCGCCTGGGCTCGCCCCGGCCCCCTGCTTTCGTGGGGCTGGAGCAGTACCAGCGGCTGCTGGAGGATCCCGCCTTCCTGGCCGCCCTGGGCAACAACCTCCTCTTCGCCTTGGGCGTGGTGCCGGTGCAGACCGGGCTGGCCCTGCTGCTGGCCCTGGGCCTGAACCGCCGCTTCCCCGGGCAGATGGCCCTGCGCACCTTGCTCTTCCTGCCCGTGGTCTTCCCCATGGCCCTGGTGGCGGTGATGTGGACGGTGCTCTACGCCCCGGGGCCAGGCGGGGCGGTGAACGCCTTCCTGGAGGCCGTCACCTTCGGTCTGTGGGAGCCCCGGGACTTCCTGCGCGATCCCGCCTGGGCCCTGCCGGCGGTGATGCTGACCTCCGTCTGGCAGGGGGTGGGCTTCCAGATGGTGGTGCTGCTGGCCGGGCTGCAGGCCATCCCCCGGGAGCTCTACGAGGCCGCACGGGTGGACGGGGCCGGCCCCTGGCGGCAGTTCCTGCACGTGACCCTCCCGGGGCTGCGCAACCCCCTGCTCTTCGTGGTCCTGGTCACCGCCATCCTGGCCTTCCGGGTCTTCGACCAGATCCAGATCATGACCCAGGGCGGCCCGGGGCAGGCCACCACCACCCTCATGTACGAGGCCGTGCGGGCCGCCTTCGTGCGCCAGCAGCTGGCCCAGGGGGCGGCCATCAGCGTGGTCCTCTTTCTCCTGGTGCTGGGCCTGACCCTGCTCCAGCGCCGGCTGCTGCGCCAGCGGCAGGTGCTGGCATGAGGGGCGGGCGGGCCCTGGCGGCGCTGGCCCTGTGGGCCTTCGCCCTGGTCTATCTGGCGCCCGTGGCCTTCATGGTGGTGGGGAGCCTGAAGCCCGACGAGCGGGTGCTCACCGAGGCGGGGAGCCTGGCGGCCCTCTGGCCGGCGGAGGCCAGCCTGCAGAACTTCCGGGACGTGCTGCGCCGGGTGGACTTCCCCCGCTACCTCCTCAACAGCCTGTGGATCACGGGGGCCACGGTGGCCCTGGGGCTGGTGGTGAACGGCCTGGCGGGCTACGCCCTGGCCCGCCTGCGCTGGCGGGGCCGCCGCGCCGCCCTGGCCCTGGTGCTCGCCCTGCTGGTGATCCCCTTCGAGGCCATCGCCGTGCCCCTGTTCTATCTGGTCAGCCTCCTGGGCTGGCGGGACACCTACACCGTGCAGATCCTGCCCTTCGTGGCCAACGCCTTCGCCGTGTACCTGTTCTACAGCTTCTTCCTGGACCTTCCCCGGGAGCTGGAGGAGGCCGCCCGGGTGGACGGGGCCGGGGTGCTGCGCACCTTCTGTTCGGTGGTCCTGCCCAACGCCCGCCCGGTGCTGGCCACCGTGGCGGTGACCACCTTCCTCTTTCAGTGGGGCTCCTTTCTCTGGCCCCTGCTGGTGACCACCGGCGAGGCGGTGCGCCCCCTCCCCGTGGCCCTGGCCGCCTTCCAGACCCTCCCGCCCCGGCAGTGGGGGGACATCCTGGCCTTCGGTGTCATGATGGTCGCCCCTGTGGTGCTGCTCTACCTGCTCTTCCAGCCTGCCTTCCTGCGCGGGGCCCGCCTGGCAGGGCCCAAGGGTTGAAGGGGCGCACCGGTGGCTACCCTGGAGCTGCAAGGCCTGAGCAAGCGCTACCCGGACGGGACCTTGGCCCTGGAGGGCTTGGACCTGGCGGTGGGGGAGGGGGAGCTCCTGGTCCTGGTGGGCCCCTCCGGCTGCGGCAAGTCCACCCTGCTGCGTCTGGTGGCGGGCCTGGAGGTGCCCACCGCGGGCCGGATCCGGATCGGTGGCCGCGACGTCACCGGCCTGCCGCCCCAGGCCCGGGACGTGGCCATGGTCTTTCAGAACTACGCCCTCTATCCCCACCTCAGCGTGGCCGGGAACCTGGAGTTCCCCCTGCGCATGCGCCGCGTGCCCCGCCGGGAGCGGCGGCGCCGGGTGGCCGAGGTGGCGGCCCTCCTCGGCCTGGAGGCCCTGCTGGGGCGCCGTCCCGCGGAGCTCTCCGGCGGGCAGCGGCAGCGGGTGGCCATGGGCCGGGCTCTGGTGCGCCGCCCCGCGCTGCTGCTGCTGGACGAGCCCCTCTCCAACCTGGACGCCCGGCTGCGGGTCCAGCTGCGGGCGGAGCTGGCCGCCCTGCAGCGGCGCATGGGGGTGACCACGGTGCACGTGACCCACGATCAGGCCGAGGCCATGACCATGGGACATCGGGTGGCCGTGCTGCGGGCCGGGCGCCTGGAGCAGCTCGGCCCGCCCGAGGCCCTCTACCGGGAGCCGGCCACCGCCTTCGTGGCCGCCTTCCTGGGGAGCCCCGGGATGAACCTCCTGCCCGGGCGGCTGCACCGGGAGGGGCGCGGCTGGGCCCTGGAGGTGGCCGGTGCCCGCTGGTCCGGAGAGGAAGGCCCCCCGCCGGCCCCGGAGGGGGCGGTGGCGGTGGGGGTGCGGCCGGAGCACCTGCACCTGGCCCGGGGTGGGCCCGGGAGCCCCGCCGGCCTGACCCTCACCGTGGCAGCCGTGGAGCGCCTGGGCCACGAGATCCTGCTCCATGCCCTGGCTCCCGGCGAGGCGCCAGCCCAGGCCTGGGGTGAGGCCGTGCGCGGGGCGTGGCCGCCCACGGTGGCCCTCCGCCTCCCGGCCCGGGAGCGCACCCCGGCGCCGGGGGACCGGGTGGCCGTCCGCCCGGCTGGCCCCTTGCACCTCTTCGACCCCTTGGGGGGCAGGCGCCTTGCCATGGTGGACGCCACCGTATAGGCTGCCTTTGCTTGAGGAGCCGCCGCGTGTTCCCGATCGACGACACCGTCCCGAGACGCCAACCGGCCTTTGTGGTCTGGGGGCTGATCCTGATCAACGGGGCGGTCTTCTGGTATCAGATCTCCCTCACCCCTCAGGAGGCCCAGGCCTTGGCCTACCGCTGGGCCCTGGTGCCCCTGCGCTACAGCGACCCGGCCTGGGGCCTGGCCCATGGCCTGGACCCCAACAACTACCTGCCCTTTCTCACCAACACCTTCATGCACGGGGGCTGGGCCCACATCGTGGGCAACATGTGGACCCTGTGGCTCTTTGGCTCCGCCGTGGAGGACCGCCTGGGGCACGGCCGCTTCCTCGCCTTTTACCTGCTGAGCGGGCTGGCGGCGAGCTGGACCCATTATCTGTTCAACGCCGCCTCACCGATCCCTGCCCTGGGGGCCTCGGGGGCCATTGCTGGGGTCATTGCCGGTTACGCCCTGCTGTTCCCGCGGGCGCGCATCGTCTTTCTGGTTCCTGTGCTGTTCCTGCCCCTGTTCTTCGACCTGCCGGCCCTGGTCTATGCCGTGGCTTGGTACCTGCTCCAGGTCTTCCAAGGCGCCCTGGGCCTGATGCGGCCGGAGCTGGGCGGGGGCATCGCCTGGTGGGCCCACGCCGGGGGCTTCGTCGCCGGGGCCCTGCTGATGCTAGTGCTCCGGCGCTGGATCCGCGTGCGCCGGTATTTTCGGGACGAGACCCGTCTGGGCTACGGCCCCGGCGGCGAGCGACCATAAGCACCGAGGAGTCCGCGCCATGAGCGTGCTGGATCTGTTCTGGCTGTTCTTCATCCTCTCGGCCCTGCAGCCGGTGGTCCATCAGCGCATGGTCGAGGCGGCGCGCCAGCGCAAGATCGCCGCCCTGGAGGAGCAGCGTCGGTCCCGGGTGATCCTGCTGGTGCACCGTCAGGAGACCATGCGCCTGCTGGGCTTTCCCGTGATGCGATACATCAATGTAGACGACTCCGAGGCCGTGCTGCGGGCTATTCACATGACAGATCCGGACATGCCCGTGGACCTGGTGCTGCACACCCCCGGTGGGCTGGTGCTAGCCTCCTTGCAGATCGCCCGCGCCCTCAAGCAGCGCAAAGGCAAGGTGACCGTGTTCGTGCCCCACTACGCCATGTCCGGGGGCACCCTCATCGCCTTGGCGGCCGACGAGATCGTCATGGCCCCCCATGCGGTGCTCGGACCGGTGGATCCGCAGCTCGGCGAGCTCCCCGCCGCCTCCCTGCTCAAGGTGGTCGAGAGCAAGGACCCCAAGGACGTGGAGGATCGCACCCTGATCCTGGCCGACGTGGCACGCAAGGCCGTGGACCAGGTGCGTGCCGCGGTGGAAGAGCTGCTGGAGGGCCGCATGGCGCAGGAGCACGCTCGGGAGGTGGCCCGGCTGATGAGCACCGGCACCTGGACCCACGACTATCCCATCACCTTCCAGCAGGCCAAGGAGCTGGGGCTGCCGGTGAGCGACCGCATTCCTGAAGCGGTGCTGGAGCTCATGGCCCTCTATCCCCAACCCACCCAGGCCGCCTCGGGGGTGGAATACCTGCCTGTGCCGCGCGGCGGCCAGGGGCGTCCGGCGGGGCGCCCCTGAACCCTTGCCCCATCGCCTTGGATTTCCGTATCCTTTCGCCAGCCGCTGGGCGGCGCGCGGCATCAGGGTGCATCTCGCCAGGGAGCCGGCGGGCTGACCGGTCCCGGACATGCGCGGCCCGGGGCCGCCACGGCGGCCGCACGCGCCGATCTTCGCCAACCCGTCCCCACGTCCCTGCAGCGCCGCGCCAGCCGGGCCTGGGCAGGCCCCGGGAGACGCTTGATCCACGATCGCCAGGCTTCGCCGGGGCACCTCGCGGTCGCCCTGTCGCCTGCGCGGAGCCTACAGGAGGAGGTGACACGCAATGGACAAGATCAGGATCGCCATCGCTGGCGTGGGCAACTGCGCCAGCTCCCTCATCCAGGGCGTTCACTACTACCGCGACAAGGGCCCGGAGGAGGCCATCGGCCTGATGCACTGGGAGATTGGCGGCTACCGCCCGGGCGACATCGAGGTGGTCTGCGCCTTCGACATCGACCGGCGTAAGGTTGGCCGCGACGTGCACGAGGCCATCTTCGCGCCGCCCAACTGCACCACGGTCTTTTGCGGTGACCTGCCGCCTTCAGGGGTGACGGTGCGCATGGGCCCCGTCCTGGACGGCTACTCGGAGCACATGCGTGACTACCCCGAGAGCCACACCTTCGTCCTGGCCGAGGAGCGCGAGCCGACCAAAGAGGAGGTGGTGCGGGCTTTGCGCGAGTCGGGAGCGGAGGTGCTGCTGAACTACCTGCCGGTGGGCTCGGAGGAGGGTGCCCGCTTCTATGCCGAGTGCGCGCTGGAGGCCGGGGTGGCCTTCATCAACTGCATCCCGGTGTTCATCGTCTCCGATCCGGCGTGGGCGGAGCGCTTCGAGGCCGCGGGCCTGCCCGTCATCGGCGATGACATCAAGGCCCAGCTGGGGGCCACCATCACCCACCGCACGCTGACCGACCTGTTTCGCAAGCGGGGGGTCAAGATCGAGCGTACCTACCAGCTCAACACTGGCGGTAACACCGACTTCCTCAATATGCTCAACCGAGCTCGCCTGGCCTCCAAGAAGGAGTCCAAGACCGAGGCCGTGCAGTCGGTGGCCGCCGAGCGCCTGGATTGGGAGAACATCCACGTCGGGCCCTCGGACTATGTGCCCTGGCAGAAGGACAACAAGGTCTGCTTCATCCGCATGGAGGGCAAGCTCTTCGGCGACGTGCCCATGAACCTGGAGCTGCGCCTGTCGGTGGAGGACTCGCCCAACTCGGCCGGGGTGGCCATCGACGCCATTCGCTGCGCCAAGCTGGCCCTGGACCGGGGCGTGGCCGGCGTGCTCCATGGCCCGAGCAGCTACTTCATGAAGCACCCGCCGCGGCAGGTCACCGACGACGAGGCCTACCGCCTCACCGAGGCCTTCATCAGCGGCGATTGGGACGGCAAGGTTCGTGAGATGCCTCATCGCCGCGGCGGGGCACGGCAGCAGGCCGGCGTCCAGGGCTGAGCCCGGCTGTCGGCTAGGCTGCCGGGTCTGTCTCGGATCGGGCCGCGGTTCTGCTGCTGGGGATAGGGCTGCGGGGCGCCCGGCGAGCACGCCGGGCGCCCCGTTCCCCAGATGATCCTTCGACGCGCGAACCTCGAGAGGGGTGAATCGAGGCTGCTCCGCGAAGGCCGTGCCAGGGCCATATGGTATGGCGCGCGCTGCGCAGCAATTCACTGGGTGCAGGACGGCATCCCTGCCGAACCCTGCTGCCACAGGGCCCGTGTGACGGGATGCCCTGAGGTGCAAGAATGAGCGGGCGTCCTGCCGGCATTGTCGAGCGCCTCAACAAGCGGCTCACCGTGCCGCTGGCCGAACGTCTGGCCGGGGTGCCATGGGTCACACCGAACCGGGTGACCTGGGCCTCCGCCGTATGTGCGGGTGTGGCTGCCCCCGCGGCCCTCCTGGCCGGTTGGCCGGTGACGGCCGCGGTCCTGGTGCTGGTCGGGGCCTGGCTGGATAGCCTGGACGGTGACCTCGCCCGGGCCCGGGGCGGCGGCAGCCGCGAGGGTGGGATCCTGGACGCGGTGCTGGACCGGTATGTGGATTTCCTGCTCACGGCCGCCGTCCTGCTGGCGGCTGGGGACTGCTGGTACTGGGGGCTGGCGGCCTTGTTGGGCACGCAAATGGTCCCCTACGTCCGGGCGCGCGCCGAGGCGGCGGGCAAGCCGGCGGTGGCCACCTTCGGCTCGCGGGACGTGCGGAACCTGCTCCTGGTGGTGGGGATCGCGGCCCAGCAGTACTGCCTGCTCCTCGTGGCCCTGGCCGTGATCACCAACCTGTCGGCTGCCCACCGCTTCTATCAAGCAGTGCGCCGGCCGCACGCGGGAGGAGCCGATGGGCGCTGAGTGGGTAGGGGTGGTTCTCGCGGCCGGGCGAGGGAGCCGCCTAGCGCCGATGACGGACCGTACGCCGAAGCCGCTCATCGAGGTCGGCGGGCGCCCGTGCCTCGGTTGGGCCATCGAGGCCCTGCTCCCCGTGGTCGGGCGCATCGTGGTGGTGACGGGTCATCTCGGTGACCAAGTGGCGTCCTGGATCCGGAGGCAGATCTTCCCCGTCCCCGTGGAGACGGTGCGCAATCCGGTGCCGGAGCGGGGCAACCTGACCAGCCTGCTGGCTGCGCGCGAGGCCGTTGGCGGAGGAGCCTTCATCCTGGCCAATGCGGACCACCTGTTCCCGGCGGACTTCTACACCGGCCACTTCAGGCCGGAGGAAGGGGTGCGCATCGCCGCCCAGCGCGCCCGCCCGATCCTCGAGGACGAGATGAAGATCCGGATCGGGAGCGGCGGGGACCTGCTGGCCATCTCAAAGGGCCTGACCGATTTCCACGGCGCCTATATAGGCGCTACGTGCGTCTCGGCCTCGGCGGCCGGACGCTACTGGGAGGCCTTCGAGCGCGTGTCGCTGGAGGCCGACCCGTCGACGGCGTGCGTGGAGGACGTGCTCGCGTGGCTTGCGGCCTTTGGGCCCCGCCCCCGCGTGGTCTGGTGCGATGCCGTGCGCTGGCACGAGGTGGACACGCCGGAGGATCTGGCGCGCGCCCGGGAGGCCCTGGGACCATGAGGCCGCGGCTGATCGTCTTCGACCTGGACGGCACGCTGATCGACACCATGGGCGACTATGCCGACCAGGCCGCCAGGCTGGTCGCTACCCATTACGGGCGCGACCACGAGTGGGCGCGGCGGCGTTACCTGGAGACCTCCGGCCTGCCCTTTATCGGGCAGCTGGAGGAGCTCTTTCCGGGTGATGCCCGCAACCGGATGGTGGCCGAGTCCTTTGAGCGTTGGAAGGAGGGCTATCTGGCGGGCCGTGGCGCGCTGCCGCCGGAGACCGCTCGCCTCCTGGAGCGGCTGCGCGCCAGAGGGTGGCGGCTAGCCATCTCTTCCAACAACCTGGAACACTACGTCCGCAGCCTGGCGCAGGGCTGGCCGGTGGATGCCGCCCTGGGCTATCGCGCGGAGGATGGCTTCGGCAAGGGAGAGCCGCATTTCCGTTGGCTGGAAGACCGCTTCCGAGTCCCGCGGGAGGAGATGCTGTTCGTGGGGGACTCCCCCAACGATGCCCGCCTGGCGCGCGAGGCCGGCGTGCCCTTCGCCGCCCTGCTGCACGGCGGCTTCGAGGCGACGGCCTTCCTCCGGCATCATCCGCAGGCCCGGCTGTTGCCGGAGCTGCAGGCCCTAGAGAGCCTGCTCGTCACCGATGCCGCGTGAGCCGCTGCTGGTCGTCGGCCACCTGACCTGCGACCGCGTGGACGGGTCGCGCCGGTTGGGCGGTGCGGCCTGGTACGCGGCCCGCACGCTGGCCGCGTTTGGGCATCCGGTGCGCTTGCTGACAGCGGCGCCGGCAGACCCCTTGCTCGATGCGCTACGCCGCCTCCCGGGGCTGGCGCTGCACCGCATCGACGCCGGCACGTTCACCACCTTCAGGCACGGGACCGGGCCCGACGGGCGTCGGCACTTGGTGCTCGAGTCCCTCGCGCCGACCCTCTCGCCCCGGGATCTGCCGCCAACCTGGCGCGCCAGCGGCTGGGGGCTGTGCCTGCCGGTGGCCAGCGAGTGCCCTGTCTCGTGGCTCGCGGATCTCTCGGAGACCGAATGGGTCGTGGGTCTGCAGGGCTGGCTGCGCCGCACCGGCGCGTGTGGCCGCGTGGAGCCTGCCGATCCACCGCAGGCCCTGTTCCGAGCCCGCCTGCTGGCCGCCACGCTCTCGGAGGAGGACCACCCTGATGCCGAGGCGATCGCCCGCAGGCTCGCCGCGCGTGCCCGTCTGGTGGCCATCACGCGCGGCGCCGCGCCTGTGCGGGTTCTTACCGCCCGCGGGGCCTTCGAGGTGCCTGTGCCACCGGTCAGGCACGTGCACGACACCACGGGGGCTGGCGACGTCTTCACCGCCGCCCTGATGCACGCCCTGCGCGCGGGGCACCTGGACGAGGACGCGGTCCGCATGGCGGCCGAAGCCGCGGCCCGGCACGTGGCCGGCCAGGGGCCCGCGGAGGCGGCTGCCGCCTTGCCCGGGACCGGGGACGCCATGGCCTGCGCAGTGGCTCGCGTACGGGCCCGTCTGGCCCTGTCCGAGGTGCCTGAGGACCCCCGGCACGGCGAGAACACCGTGCAATGGCTCCTGAGGCTGCACCCGGAGGCCGACGAGGCCCTCCGGCTGGCCGCTCTGGCGCACGACATCGACCGGGCCACCCCAGAGCGGGTGCGGCGGGAGGACTTCCGCGACTACGATGCCTTCAAGGCGGCCCATGCCCGGCGCGGCGCACGGCTGCTTCGAGGGATCCTCGAGGGCTGTGGCCTCGAGCCGGCCCTGGTGGAGGAGGCCTGCCGCCTGGTGGCCCATCACGAGGCGGGCGGGGATCCCCGCGCTGATATCCTGAGGGATGCAGACAGCCTCTCGTTCTATGACACCAACCTGCCTCTTTACTTGAGAAGACAGGGCCCCGAGGAGGCCCTCCGGCGCGCCCGTTGGGGATGGGCCCGGCTCTCGGAGCGGGGTCGGGCACTGCTGCGCGCCTTCCGGCCACGGGATCCCGGGGCTCAGTGGGTGCTGGAGGCTCTGTTGGCCGATCTGGAGGGCGGGAGGGCTTGACGCCGTATCAGCGTTTGCGTATGTTGAACCCCAAGGATGTCTAACATAGGGCCCGCAGAGGCCCACCGGAACGGATTCCCTGTTCGACAAAACAACCACTTGGCTCCAGGCGGCCATCGGAGGCGGCCGCCGGGCCACGAAACAGGGGACGCAACCGGCCATGAGCAGGCTTATCAGGTTCCTTGCCGCCTTGGGGATGGGGGCGGCCTCCACCGTAGCCCTTGCCTTACCGCCCTTTGCTTACGACCAGTGGAGCGTCACCAACGGCAACATCGACGCCTCGGGGGCGGGGACGCCTTGCCAGAACGGCATCACCAGCGGCTTGGGGATGACCACCAACGGGGCGGACACCTGCTCCAACATCGTCTCCGACAACGGGATGCTGTACCAGCTGGTGGAGACCCAGGTGGGCTCCACCACGTACCAGTTTCTACGGATGATCCTGACCGATCCCAACGCCACGGGCACGGCATCGACGCTGCCCTTTTCCACCGAGACCATCATCCCTTGGGCCACCACCGGATCCGGTGGGGCCAAACAGGGCCTCACCGCCAAGCAGGTGGTAAGGGATGCAGGTGGTGAACTGGAGCAGGTGGCGTTGCTGCAGCGCGGGGTCAACCCCACGTGGGATCCCAGCATGCGTATCTTGGATCCTACCACCGGGGGGATCGTCAGCGATCCAGAGCAGATGTACAACATTGATCTGATCCAGACTCTGAACAGCAGCGGATCGGGTTCCGGCATCAGCTCCACCTTCTCGTACCGCAACTGGACCGACGTTAGCTCGGGAGGCTTCACGCCGGACGGCAACACGGTGGCGGGCTACCGGCTGAACATGGCCCAGGACGTGGTCTTCGACACCGCCTCGCCGGCCGGCAACAAGCAGCGCTTCGACTTCCGGGAGACCGGCGGCTGGAAGGGCTACGGGCTCTGGCCTGGGGCCACCAACGCGCCCGTTTACGGAACTGCCGGGGGCACGTACAGCATGACCTTGGGCGGCACCACGGTCAGCTGGCAGGCGGGCACGGCGGGCGGCGGCGGTTGGTGGAGCGGCTCCAACCCGACGGCCGATACCGTCCGCAGCACCTGGATCGGTCAGAACATCCTGGCCGTGAATCCCTTCGGGCACCAGAGCGTGGAGGTGCTTCCCAACACGGTCACAGGCACCGCCTATCAAAAGGCCCGGGTACAAGGGGATCTCACCGACACCGGCCCCTTTGCCTGGGAGCCCACCACGCTGGGGACCCAGCCCGTATTCTGAGCGTGCAGTGCGCAGGCCCCTCGAGGGTGTTAGTAGACGGTGCAAGGCCCCGGTCCTCCGGGGCCTTGCCTTTTGACGGCGGGAGGCGATGGCGAACAGGGGCTTGCGGTTGGGCGTGAGCGCCTGCCTGCTGGGCCAACGGGTGCGCTACGACGGAGGCCACAAGGCCTGTCCTTGGCTGCTGCGCTTGGCCGCGGCGCTCCCGGAGCTGGAGCTGGTCCCGGTCTGCCCGGAAGTGGAGGCCGGGCTGGGGATTCCCCGCCCGCCGGTGGCCCTGGTGGCCACGCCCGGGGGCGTGCGCGTGCTGGGCCTCGAGGACCCCTCTCTGGAAGCCACCGAAGCTCTTCAAGCCCATGCCGCCCGCCGTCTGGCGGAGCTGCCTCCCCTGCATGGCTTCGTGCTCAAGGCCCGCTCCCCGAGCTGCGGGCTGGACACCCCGGTACGCGGGTCGGGGGGCGAGATCATCGCCACCTCGCCGGGCATCTTCGCCGCCGCGTTGCGGGCCACCTTTCCAACGCTGCCTGTGGAGGAGGCAGAGGCCCTGGAGGAGCCGGCGCGCCGCCGGGCCTTCCTCGAGGCGGCGCTGGTCTCCCGGCGGCGCCTGCGAGAGGGTGGGGCATGGGAAGAGGGAAGGTCCTGGGAGAGGCGCCTCCTGGCGCTAGCATGCTCCCCCTAGCTATAGGGCCTGTTCAGCCATAGCGAGCGGCGATGGGGATGTCGTTCAGCGCCACCTGCCAGCCCCGGTGCAGGTGAGCGAGGAAGGGGTGCACCCCCCGAGCCTCCCCTATCGGGGCCACGTCGGTCGCCGAGCCGATGAGGAGCGGCGAGCCGTCCGGCCCGGTAGCGCGGTTCTTGGTGGCCTTCTCAATTTTGATTTCGAAATGGTGAACATGGCGAGTATCGCTAGGGTATGGCCTACCGCCGCCGAGCGATGGTCCCGCCATGGTGCGCCGGATCGGGTCCACGGGTGGCTGCCCGTGCATTCACAAAGTCATGCCGTGGTGAGCGGGTGTGCGCACGTCGGTGCCCGGAAGAAGCCCCGGATCAGCACCGGGAGGCGCTACCTGCTGTGCAGATCCCGTGGCACCGCCCGAATCAGCTCCATGCCGTCGCTGACCGGGTGCCGACGGAGCCTGCGCTTGCGGTGCGCCCAGACCAGCTTGCCCGAGTCTGGGGGGCATAGGGCGGCCAATGAACGGCTCCAGACGGTCCCGGTGTGCCTTGCCGAGGGACCGCACCCGGGGCTCCGGTGCACCGGGTGGTCGTCGCCATCAGGAAGATCTTGCACTCCCTCCCCTCCAGGAGACGGCGCAGCAAAGCCCTCGGGGAGCTCCGCCGCAGCACCAAGGGGCCGGTGTCTTGGCTTGGTGTGGCACAGGATGTGCGCATCTCCACTTCCAGGCGTTGCGCTCCCAGCCTGTAGGTGAACCGGGTCGGCCCCAGGCCCCATAGGCGGTACCCGAGCATTGGAGCAGCCCGGACGGGTCGTCATCCCCGGTACGGGGAAGGGGAGCACTCCATCACGACGGCGAACCAAAACAGTATGCGATGGCACCCTTGGGCGCTTGCAAGCCGGACGTTTTCCCAAGGGCCAGCGCCGCGGTCCCGCGGTAGACGGGCCTCTGTTAGAATCGAACGACCATGGATCCTCGCTCCTACCTGCGGATCCTCTTGGTGGAGGACCACCCGGGCGATGCCCGGCTCATCCGTGTAGCCTTGGCCGAGGCCGGCGGCTTCTGGGTGGAGCACCTGGAACGTTTGGAGCCGGCGCTGGTGCGCCTGTGCAGCGAGGCCTACGACGCCGTGCTCCTGGATCTCTCCCTGCCTGAGTCCACCGGGCTGGAGACCCTTCGCCGGGTTCTGGAGGTGGCCCCCGAGACCCCTGTGGTGGTGCTCAGCGGCCTGGCGGATGAGGATACCGCCTTGGAGGCGGTACGTCGGGGCGCCCAGGACTACCTGGTCAAGGGGCAGGGGGAAGGCGTCTGGGTAGGACGGGCCGTACGCTATGCCGTCGAGCGCAAGCGCGCGGAGCTGGCCCTGCGCCGGGCCCAGGAGGAGCTGGAGCGGCGGGTGCGCGAGCGCACTGCCCACCTGGAGGCGGCCAACCGGGAGCTCCAGCGGGAGGTGGTCCGCCGCCGGCGCACCGTAGAGGCCCTGCGCCGGGCTCACGGCTTCAACCGAATTCTGCTAGATACCTTGGGGGCCTTCATCGTGGTGCTGGACCCCCGAGGCCGGCTGCTGCAGGCCAACCGTGCCGGCCGCGAGCTTCTGGGGCTGGACGAAGAAGGGATGCGGGGCCAGCCCTTCGGCACCCTGCTGGAGGGGCCGGGCGAGGCCGAGACCCTGCGGGCTCTCCTAGAGCAGCTGCATCAGGGAGCGGGACCTCAGCACCAAGAGACCCACCTCCGGGATGCCGGCGGCCGGCTTCGGCTGCTGGCTTGGACCTTCACTGCCCTCCGGCGAGCGGGGGGTCTCGAGAGCGTGGTGGGCGTGGGGGTGGATGTCACGGAGCGCCGCCGCCGGGAGGAGGAGGAGCGCCGCCGCCTGAGCGAGGCGGCCCACGTCTTCAGATTGTGCGCCGTGGGTGAGATGGCCACCCAGGTGGCCCACGAGCTTAACCAGCCCCTGGCGGCGGTGGCCAACTTTGCCGAGGCGGGCCTGCGCCTGCTGCAGCGGGGCGAGAGCGGCGAGGTGGCCGAGGCCCTCCGGGCCATCGCCGCCGAGGCCAGGCGGGCCGGCGAGATCATCCGCCGCATTCGGCGGTTCGTGCGCAAGGCCGAGCACCAGCATGAGCCACTGGCGTTGGACGCCCTGGTGCAGGAGGCCCTGGCCTTGGTCCGCGCCGAGGCGCGGTGGCGGCGTGCGACCTTGGAGCCCGAGCTTGAGCGTGGCCTGCTGGTCCAGGGTGACCGGGTGCTGCTGGAGCAGGTGGTGCTCAACCTGGTGCGCAACGCCCTGGAGGCTGTGGAGGGGCGTGCGCAAGGGCGAGTCAGGGTGGCGGTGCGGCGCACGGAGGGCTGGCAGGCGGAGGTGTCGGTGGAAGAT
>WFXX01000150.1 GCA_015490395.1 Gammaproteobacteria bacterium
CCACCCCCCCGGGGGTGTGGCGCCGGGTGGACGTGGAGCGGGCCGAGGAGATGCGCGAGGCGGTCCTGGCCGAGGTCCCCGCTTGCCACCTCATGGTGGCCGCGGCGGCGGCCTCGGCCACGGCGAAGCCCATGCGCCCCGAGCTGCGGTTGCCCAGGTAGCGCACCGGGTCCAGGGGCTCCCGGGTGGGGCCGGCGGTGACCAGCACCCGCCGCCCGGCCAGGGGGCGGGGACCCCACAGGGCCTCCAGGGCCGCCACCACGGCCGCCGGCTCGGCCATGCGCCCCGGACCCTCCTCCCCGCAGGCCTGGGGGCCCGTCTCGGGGCCCACCAGGTGCACACCGCGACGGCGCAGGAGGGCCACATTGTCCTGGGTGGCCGCATGTTCCCACATGGCCGCGTTCATGGCCGGCGCCACCAGCACCGGAGCCCGGGTGGCCAGGCAGAGGGCGGCCAGCAGGTCCTGGGCCAAGCCATGGGCCAGACGGGACAGGAAGGCGGCGCTGGCCGGAGCCACCACCACCGCATCGGCCCAGCGCGCCAGGCCGATGTGGTCCATGCCCGTCTCCTCCCCGGGGTCCAGCAACGCGGAGCGCACCGGGTGGCCGCTGAGGGCCTGGAAGGTCAGGGGGGCCACGAAGGCCCGGGCCCCCTCGGTCATGGCCACCCGGACCTCGGCCCCGGCGCGCGCCAGGAGCCGGACCAGCTCCGCCGCCTTGTAGGCGGCGATGCCCCCGGTCACGCCCACCAGCACCCGCTTGCCCCGCAGCCCCATGGCACCGCACAATTGATTCGTTCAGGCCGGGCACGATAGCAGAATCGCCCCGCGCCGTGCCAAAGCGCCGCCACGGAGGGAGAGGCGCCATGGCCATCAAGGATTGGCCTGAGGGGGAGCGCCCCCGGGAGAAGCTGCTCCGGCGCGGGCCGGGCGCCCTCTCGGACGCCGAGCTGCTGGCCATCTTCCTGCGTACCGGTACCCCCGGCCGCAGCGCCCTGGACCTGGCCCGGGACCTCCTGGCCCGCTACGGAGGCCTGCGCCGGCTCCTGGGGGCGCCCGCCGGGGAGCTGTGCCGCGCCCCCGGCCTGGGTCCGGCCAAGTACGCCCATCTCCAGGCCGCCCTGGAGATGGCCCGCCGGCACCTGGGGGAGCGGCTGCAGCGGGGCGAGGCCTTCCAGGACCCCGCCGGGGTGGCCCGCTATCTGAGCGCACAGCTCCGCGACCGGGACCGGGAGGTGGTGGCCTGCCTCTTCCTGGACCACCGCCACCGTCTCCTGGCCTATGAGGAGCTGTTCCAGGGCACCCTGGACGGGGCCGAGGTGCATCCCCGGGAGGTGGCCCGGCGGGCCCTGGCCCTGAACGCCGCGGCGGTGATCCTGGCCCACAACCACCCCTCGGGGGTGGCCGAGCCCAGCGCCGCCGACCGGGCCCTCACCCGACGCCTGCGCGATGCCCTGGCCCTGGTGGGGGTGCGCCTGCTGGATCACTTCGTGGTGGGGGACGGCCCCCCGGTCTCCCTGGCCGAGCGAGGACTGCTATAGGGCCTGCCTTGCCCGAGCCCCCCTCCTGTGCTAGAAAGATGGGCTTCCACGAAGGGGCGGGGCCGCCCCAGCAGGAGATTCCCGAGATGGCCAGAGTGTGTCAGGTCACGGGCAAGCGCCCCATGGTGGGGAACAACGTCTCCCACGCCAACAACAAGACCAAGCGTCGCTTCCTGCCCAACCTCCATGTGCACCGCTTCTGGGTGCCCAGCGAGCGGCGCTGGGTGAAGCTGCGCGTCTCCACCCAGGGGATGCGCATCATCGACAAGAAGGGCATCGAGGCCGTCCTGGCCGAGATCCGTGCCCGCGGCGAGCGCGTCTGAGGAGGCAGCCATGCGGGAGAAGATCAAGCTGGTCTCCACGGCAGGCACCGGGCACTACTACACCACCACTAAGAACCGGCGCAACACCCCGGAGAAGCTGGAGCTGCGCAAGTACGACCCGGTGGCGCGCCGGCACGTGCTCTACAAGGAGGCCAAGATCAAGTAAGCCTGCACCCCGGGAGGCCCGACGCACCGGGCCCGTCCGCCGAAAGGCGGGCCGGGCCTTTTCGCATGCCAAGAAAAAGGCCCCTCCCCAGAGCGGGGCGGGGCCGTGGACCGGGCGACCCGCCCGCCAGGCGCTCAGGCCCCAGCCCCCGGGGCCAGGCTCAGGCCCCGGATGCGGCGGGCGAAGTCCTGCAGGTAGCGGATGCCGCTGGCCTCGGCCTGCTGGCACCACTCGCGCAGCTGCTGGGCCAGCTCCGCCGGCCCCATCCGCCGCTGCCACAGCTCCTGCAAGCGCTGCTTGTACTCGTAGACCGTCCTGAGGCTCTGGCTGCGGCCCAAGGCGGACTGCAGGGTGTCCCGGTCGGCCTCGTCCATGACCGCCTCGCCCCGCACCAGCGGGCGCTTGGCCCGCCGCAGCAGGTGGCGGCAGGAGTCGTCCGCCCGGCGCAGCTCCTCCCGCAGCACCGGCAGCACCACCCCGCGCACGTACTGGGCGATGACGTGGAAGCGATTGACCAGCATGGCCTGCACGGTCTCGGCATCCACCTCCTCCTTGCCGGGATCGATGACCAGCCGAGGGGCCACCTTGCGTACCCTGGCCAAGCCCAGCTTCTCGGCGATGCGGATGTACAGCCACCCGATGTCGAACTCCCAGGGCTGCACCGAGAGCTTGGCGGAGCTGGGGAAGGCGTGGTGGTTGTTGTGCAGCTCCTCACCCCCGATAAGGATGCCCCAGGGCACGATGTTGGTGGAGGCGTCGGGGCTCTGGAAGTTGCGGTAGCCCCAGTAGTGACCCACGCCGTTGATCACCCCGGCAGCGAAGAAGGGGATCCAGAGCATCTGCACCGCCCAGACGGTCAGGCCGATGGGGCCGAAGAGGAGGAGGTCGATGCCCAGCATCAGCCCGATGCCCAGCCGGTTGTAGGGGGTGTAGAGGTGCCGCTCGATCCAGTCGTCGGGCGTGCCCTTGCCGAACTGCTCCAGGGTCTCGGGGTTGCGGGCCTCGCGCCGGTAGAGCTCCGCGCCCTCCAGGAGCACCTTGCGCAGGCCGAGGACCTGGGGGCTGTGGGGGTCCTCCTCGGTCTCGCAGCGGGCGTGGTGCTTACGGTGCACCGCAGCCCACTCCTTGGTGACCATGCCCGTGGTCAGCCACAGCCAGAAGCGGAAGAAGTGGCTCAGGGCCGGATGGAGGTCCAGGGCCCGGTGGGCCTGGTGGCGGTGGAGGAAGATGGTGACGCTGGCGATGGTGACGTGGGTCAGGGCCAGGGTCACCAGGACGTAGCCCCACCAGGGCAGGTCCACCAGACCGTTCAGAAGGATGTTCATCAATGGCTCCATACTCACAAAAACGAACGCGATCAGCCGCTTGAGGCGGTCGGGGCGATTTCTTGAGGAAAAACCTGCACTTCCGAGTCCGCGCGTGACGCAAGCCTACTATAGACCCTGGCCCGGCGGCTGTCCACCGGCAAGGCTCCGCGAGGCGCAGCTCAGCTCCGGTACTCGGCGTTGATCCGCACGTAGTCGTAAGACAGATCGCAGGTCCAGACCCGGGCCCGGGCCGCGCCGCGGCCCAGCAAGATCCGCAACAGGACCTCCTCCCGGTCGAGGGCGGCCCGGGCCCGGCCCTCGTCGTAGCCCGGAGCCCGGGCCCCGCCCTGGGCCAGGCAGACCTCGCCGGCGTAGAGGCGCACCCCTTCCACCGCCAGGCCCTCTACCCCGGCACGGCCCACCGCGGCCAGGATCCGGCCCCAGTTGGGATCGGCCGCGAAGAGGGCGGTCTTGACCAAAGGGGAGTGGGCGACGGTGAAGGCCACCCGCCGGGCCTCGGCCTCGTCCCGGGCTTCCTCCACCTCCACGGTCACCAGCCGGGTGGCCCCCTCCCCGTCCCGGGCTACCTCTCGGGCCAGCTCCCGGCAAAGGTCGCCCAGGGCCCCGGCCAGGGCCTCCAGGGCTTCCCCGTCGGGGGGCGGGCCGGCCCGCCCGGTGGCCATCAAGGTGCAGGCATCGTTGGTGGAGGTGTCCCCATCCACGGTGAGGCAGTGGAAGGAGCCGTCCACGGCCCGCTCCAAGAGGCCGCGGGCCTGGGACGGATCCAGGGCCGCGTCGGTGGCCACGAAGGCCAGCAGGGTGGCCTGGGGCGGTCCGGCGAGGGCTAGGTCGGGGCGGATCATGCCGGCGCCCTTGACCATGCCGGTGAGCACCGCCCGCCAGGGGCCGGCATCCACCAACCGGCTGGCCAGCTTGGGGCGGGTGTCGGTGGTGAGGATGGCCCGGGCGGCGGCCTCCCAGCCGTCCTCCCGGAGGGCGGCCCGGGCCTGGGGCAGGGCCGCCGTCAGGCGCTCCACGGGCAGGGGCTCGCCGATGACGCCGGTGGAGTAGGGCAGCACCGCCTCCGGGGCCAGGCCCTCCAGGCGGGCCACGGCCTCGCAGCAGGCCCAGGCGTCGGCCAGGCCCTGGGCGCCGGTGCCGGCGTTGGCCTGGCCGGCGTTGACCAGGAGGCAGCGGGGGCGGCCCCGGTGCCCGGGGT
>WFXX01000151.1 GCA_015490395.1 Gammaproteobacteria bacterium
GAAGATAACGGCCCCGGGCTGGGCGGGCGGGATGTGGAGCGTCTCTTCGAGGCATTCTACACCACAAAGGCCGAGGGCGTGGGCCTAGGGTTAGCCATCAGCCGCTCCATCGTGGAGGCCCATGGCGGACGCCTGGAGGCGGCGTCGGCACCTGGCGGCGGAGCTCGCTTCACCTTTCGCCTGCCCT
The DNA here is from genome assembly GCA_015490395.1 of Gammaproteobacteria bacterium. Classification (GTDB taxonomy): domain Bacteria; phylum Pseudomonadota; class Gammaproteobacteria; order DRLM01; family DRLM01; genus S141-70. Next base: position 188 of record WFXX01000151.1, read on the forward strand.
TGTGCGCTGGCGAGGTCTCCTGTGCGAGCGGCATGGCGTGAAGGAGGACTAAGCAGGGATGTCCGAGGCAGCATCCAGCGGGGCACCAGTGATCTATGTGGTGGACGATGACCCTGGGGTGCGCCGCTCCCTGACCCTGCTTCTGCGCGCCGAGGGCTTGGAGGCGCAGGGTCACCCCGATGCCGAGAGCTTCCTGGCCGGCTACGATCCACAGCGGCCGGGATGCCTGCTGCTGGACGTGCGCATGCCGGGCATGGACGGGCTGGAGCTGCAGCGGCGTCTGGCTCGGAGCCATCCGGAGTTGCCGGTGATCTTTATGACCGGTCATGGAGATGTCCCCATGGCCGTGGAGGCCATGCGTCGTGGGGCCCTGGATTTCGTGGAGAAACCCTTCGAGCACCAGGCTCTACTGGCGCGGGTGCGCGAGGCCCTGACGCTGGCCGTTCGGCGCCGCGAGGAGCTGGCCCGGCGGCGCCTGGCTCGGTCGCTGCTCGCCGGCCTCAGCCCCCGGGAGCGGGAGGTGCTTCGGCTGGTGGTCCAGGGGCGGCTGACCAAGCAGGTGGCGGCAGAGCTGGGCATCAGCGTGCGCACCGCCGAGGTCCACCGCGCCCGGCTCCTCCACAAGCTGGGGGTAAGCTCCACCCCTGAGCTGGTGCGCTTGGCCCTCGAAGGCGGGATCCTCGAGGAGGCACCGGCAGGAGCCGAAGATCCCCGCCCTGCTCCTTGAGGCTTACTCCCGCCAAATGCTGTCGGCGCCTTAAGTAGAAGTACGCATTTCCTCGGGTCCGGGCTCGGGCGTAGAGTGCCTCCAGGGATGGGGGGACGGCACGGAAAAAACCGCCCCCGCGAGCCCGAGTGAAGGAGGGTGCGTCATGAGCGGGAACTCCGATCTCCGGAAGGAAGGACGGCGGCCCCTGGGAGAGCAGGCCGAGGGCGAGCTGGACGTGGAGGAGCTGTATCTTCGGGAGGTGCGCCGCTACCGCCTGCTTACTCCGGAGGAGGAGGCGCACTACGGGCGCCTGGCCCGCCGAGGCGATCCCGAGGCGCGCCGGCGGATGATCGAGAGCAACCTCCGCCTGGTGGTCAAGATGGCTCGCCGCTACATGAACCAGGGGGTACCCCTGCTGGACCTCATCGAGGAAGGGAACCTGGGCCTGATGCAGGCGGTGGAGCGCTTCGACCCCGACAAGGGCTTTCGCTTTTCCACCTATGCTTCTTGGTGGATCCGCCAAGCCATCGAGCGGGCACTCATCAGCCAGGCCCAAGCGGTGCGCCTGCCCGTGCACGTGGCCAAGGCCATCCGCCGCTACCGGCGCACGGCTCGGGAGCTGGAGGCCCTGCGCCGGCAGGGGCATGCCGGCCCCCGGGAGGTGGCCCGTGCCCTGGGGGAGGACGCCCGCGCGGTGGCGGACGCCCTGGAGCACGAGGTGAAGGTGGAGTCCCTGGACCTGCCCGCCACCCCGTCCAACAGCCACGCGGCGGTGGACAACGTGGTCGACGAGGGGCAGGACCCGGCGCGCACCGCGCAGGCCGAGAGCGAGCGGCGCTGCCTGGCCCGCTGGCTGCATCGGCTGGGCGAGCGCGAGCGCGAGATCCTGGTGCGGCGCTTTGGCCTGCGTGACGGCGAGGAGGCCACCTTGGAGCAGGTGGGCCGGGAGGTGGGCGGCATCAGCCGGGAGCGGGTGCGCAAGATCCAGCAGGCCGCCCTGGCCCGGCTGCGCGCCATCGCCCAGGAGGCCGAGGGATTGGCCGCCGGCTGAGGAGGGCGGGGCATGGCGCAGGGACCGGCTTCCCGCCAGGAGACACGCGCGCCGGAGCCTGCAGCCCTGGAGGACGTCCAGCGCCTGGCCCCGGTGCTGGATATCCTGCCCGATGCCATCCTCATCGCCAGGGCCGATGGGTGCATCGTGCTCGCTAACCAAAGGGCCGAGGCGCTCTTCGGCTATCCCCCGGGCGGGCTCCTCGGCCACTCGGTGGAGGAGCTGGTCCCGGCCCGCTACCGGCAGGCCCACGTGGCCCACCGCGCCGGCTACCATCGCCGGCCCCAGGTGCGCCTCATGGGGGAGCGTCGGGAGCTGTGGGCCCTGCGCGCCGACGGTAGCGAGTTCCCCGCCGAGATCAGCCTCAGCCCCCTGGAGGGCGGGCGGCTGGTGGTGAGCGCCGTGCGGGACGTCTCCGAGCGACGGCGCATCCAGGAGGCCCTGGAGCGCCGTACCCAGGAGCTGGCCCGCTCCAACGCCGAGCTGGAGCAGTTCGCCTACGTGGCCTCCCACGACCTGCAGGAGCCGTTGCGCATGGTGGCCAGCTACGCCCAGCTCCTGGAGCGGCGCTACGGCGAGCGCCTAGACGAGGACGCCCGCGAGTTCATCCGCTACATGGTGGAGGGGGCCCGCCGCATGCGGGACCTCATCAACGACCTGCTGGACTACTCCCGCGTGGGCCGCCGGGGGCGGCCCTTTGCCCGGGTGGCCTTGGACCGCGTGCTGGAGGAGGTGCTGGCCGCCCTGGAGCCGGCTGTCACCGAGACCGGTGCTCGCATCACCTGGGATCCCCTGCCGGAACTCTGGGCTGACGAGGCCCAGATGCGCCAGCTCTTCCAGAACCTGCTCTCCAACGCCATCAAGTTTCGCGGGCAGGAGCCGCCCCGGGTGCACGTGGGGGCGCGCCGCGAGGGACCGGGCTGGCGCATCAGCGTGGAGGACAACGGCATCGGCATCGACCCCCAATACGCCGAGCGCATCTTCCTGCTCTTCCAGCGCCTGCACACCCAGCGGGAGTATCCCGGCACCGGGATCGGCCTGGCCATCTGCAAGAAGATCGTGGAGCGGCACGGCGGACGCATCTGGGTGGACACCCAGCGTCGCTACGGCGCCGCCTTTCACCTGGTGCTCCCCGAGCGCCCTCCGGAGCCGGCAGAGGAGGCAGTCCCGTGACGGCGGCGGCCGTGGAGATCCTCCTCGTGGAGGACAACCCGGCGGACGTGCGCCTGACCCGCGAGGCGCTGCGGGAGGGGGCCGGAGGCCTCCGCCACCGTCTCCACGTGGTGGAGGACGGGGTCCAGGCCTTAGCTTTCTTGCGCCGGGAGGCGGGCTATTGGGAAGTCCCCCGCCCCGACCTGATCCTGCTGGACCTCAACCTGCCCCGCAAGGATGGGCGGGAGGTGCTGCAGGAGATCAAGGCCGATCCCGAGCTGCGCAGCATCCCGGTGGTGGTGCTCACCACCTCCCGTTCCGAGGAGGACGTGCTGCGCAGCTACCAGCTCCACGCCAACTGCTACGTCACCAAGCCGGTGGACCTGGATCAGTTCCTGGAGGTGGTGCGCCGGATCGAGGCCTTCTGGCTGGGGGTGGCCCGACTGCCCTCGCCCTGAGAGCCCGCCGGGTTGCCGCCTGGCTCCCGGCGGGCCGAGCGCTCTGTCGGCCTCTGCCTCCGTCGTGTCGCAAGAGCTGACACGCCGAATGTGGGACCTCCCGTGACTCGTGGCTTCTCCTGCCAGCGGAGCTGCCGGAACATCTAACGAGAATCCCGCCTTGTCCCTGGTGACCAGGACACCTGGCTCGGCTCCGGCTCCCCCTACCACCGTGGAGCTGCTGGGCAACTTCGGCCAGAGCGTCACCGCCATCGGGTCGGCGGCCCTGGTCCTCACCGTACCCGACGGGGCGCCGCTCAGCCTGGAGGCCGACGTGGGGGGCTGGGCCTGACCACCGCCCCCTTCGGCGGCCCCTACGCCGACGAGGCGACCTTCGAGGCCGCCTTCGGGGTGGCCTTCCCTAGCCATGCCCCCTACGGCCTGGCCGAAGGCCTGGTGGACCGCTACCTGCTGGCCCTGGATGACCTGCGCCCCGGGCTGGGCACCTTCGTGCCGGCCATCTCCTCCGTCCCCGACTGCAACGCCACCGGGGCCCGGACCGCCTCCTGGGCCCCGGGCAACCCCAACCAGGCGGGCGAGACAAGGTCCTCAACCTGAGGCGAATGGCACGCCGTGGCTGCACCTGGACCTGATCGCCCTGGTCACCACCGCCCAGGGCTCGGGCTCGACCCAGGCCTGGCAGATCAACCCCTTCTCCCAAGACAGCACCTGGCGCGGCGCCTCCGTCTCCGTGCCCCTGCCGGGCACCCTGGCCCTGACGCTCCTGCCCCTCGCCGCCCTGGGGGTCCTCCGCCTCCGCCACCGAGCCTGGCCCGCTGGCGGCCGCCCCGCGCCCCCGGCTAAGATGTCGGGCCGCAGCAGACGGGGGCGCGGGGC
>WFXX01000152.1 GCA_015490395.1 Gammaproteobacteria bacterium
AGGCAGTCGAAGGCGCGCCCAGGGCCTGCCCTTCCCTGAGCGCGCCTTCGACTGCCTGACCATCGCCTTCGGGTTGCGCAACGTGGCCCAGATGCCGGCGGCGCTCAGGGAGTTCCATCGGGTGCTGCGCCCGGGCGGGCGGCTCCTGGTGCTGGAGTTCTCCCATCCGGTCTGGCCGGGCCTGCGCCCGGCCTACGACACCTACTCCAAGCTGCTGCCCTGGCTGGGCAAGGCGGTGGCCGGGGACGAGGCCAGCTACCGCTACCTGGTGGAGTCCATCCGCACCTTCCCCGACCAGGAGCGGCTCAAGGCCCTGATCCAAGAGGCCGGCTTCCCCCACTGCGACTATTGGAACCTGAGCGGCGGCATCGTGGCCCTGCACCGGGCCTACCGCCTCTGAGGGAGGGCGCGGCGTTGACGAGGGAGGAGGAGACGGCGGGCGGCTGGACGCTGCCGCCGCTGCTGCGCGCGGGCCTGGAGCTGGCCCTCAACCAGGCCCTGGCCCTGGACGAGGACAGCCCCAGCCGCCTGGCCCCCCTGGCCGGGAAGGTGGTGGCCCTGGAGCTGGTGGGCCTGGGGTTGAGGATCCATTTGGCGGTGGACCCCGGGGGGCTGCGGGTGCTGGGCGGCTTCCGGGGGAGGCCGGACGTGGTGCTGCGGGGCACTCCGGTCGCCCTGGTCCGTTTGGGGGCAGGGGACCGGCGCCGGGCCCTCTTCGCCGGCGAGGTGCGCATGGAGGGAGATCTGGAGGCCGGCCGCCGCTTCGAGGCCCTGCTGGCGGAGCTGGATATCGATTGGGAGGAGCACCTGGCCCGCTGGATCGGGGACGCCCCGGCCCACCAAGTGGGGAACCTGGTGCGCGGCCTGCGAAGTTGGCTCGAGCACGCCCGGGGGGCCCTGGCCCGCCAGCTGGGGGAGTACCTGCGCGAGGAGAGCGGCCAGCTGCCCTCCCGGGAGCAGGTCCAGGCCTTCCTGGATGCGGTGGACCGGCTCCGGGAGGACGCCGAGCGCCTGGAGGCCCGGGTGCGCCGCCTGGAGGCCCGCCGGGCCCTGCCGCAGGCGGGGCGGCCCGGCGAGGACGGCCCCGGGCCCGGGGAGGCCGGTGGGTGAGGGCGCCCGGCCAACTCCTGCGGCTGCTGCACATCCAGCTCGTCCTCCTGCGCCACGGCCTGGACGAGGTGCTGCTGGCCGCCCCCCTGCTGGGGCCCTGGCGCTGGCTGCGCTGGCTCCTGCCTTGGCGCTGGGTGCGTCGGCGGGCCTTGCCGCCGCGGGCGGTGCGCATCCGTCGGGCCCTGGAGGAGCTGGGGCCCATCTACGTCAAGTTCGGCCAAGCCCTTTCCACCCGACGGGACCTGCTTCCCGACGACGTGGCCCAGGAGCTGGCCCGGCTCCAGGACCGGGTGCCCCCCTTCCCGGGCCGGGAGGCCCGGGCCATCGTGGAGCGGGCCCTGGGCCTGCCCTTGGAGGCCTGCTTCGCCCGCTTCGAGGAGCAGCCCCTGGCCTCGGCCTCCATCGCCCAGGTGCACGCCGCCACCCTCCTGGACGGCCGGGAGGTGGTGGTGAAGGTGCTGCGCCCGGGCATCCGCCGGGTCATCCAACGGGACATCGCCTTGCTCTACACCTTGGCCGAGCTGGCCCAGCGCTACTGGAAGGAGGGGCGGCGCCTGCGCCCGGTGGAGGTGGTGGCCGAGTACGAGCGCACCATCCTGGACGAGCTGGACCTGCTCCGGGAGGCGGCCAACGGCTCCCAGCTGCGGCGCAACTTCGCTGGCTCCGACCTGCTCTATGTGCCGGAGGTGCACTGGCCCCTGTGCCGCCGGGAGGTGATGGTCCTGGAGCGCATCCGCGGTGTCCCGGTCAGCGACGTGGCCGCCCTGCGTCGGGCCGGGGTGGACCTCAAGGTCCTGGCCGAGCGGGGGGTGGAGATCTTCTTCACCCAGGTCTTCCGCCACAACTTCTTCCACGCGGACATGCACCCGGGGAACATCTTCGTGGACCCCTCCCGCCCCCGCACCCCCCGCTATCTGGCCGTGGACTTCGGGATCATGGGGAGCCTGGCCCCCGAGGACCAGCGCTACCTGGCCGAGAACTTCGTGGCCTTCTTCAACCGGGACTACCGGCGAGTGGCCGAGCTGCACGTCGAGAGCGGCTGGGTGCCGCCCGGGACCCGGGTGGATGAGTTCGAGGCGGCCATCCGCACCGTCTGCGAGCCCATCTTCGAGCGGCCCCTCAAGGAGATCTCCTTCGGCCAGCTCCTGCTGCGCCTGTTCCAGACGGCCCGGCGCTTCCGCATGGAGGTCCAGCCCCAGCTCCTGCTGCTGCAGAAGACGCTGCTCAACATCGAGGGCCTGGGCCGGGAGCTCTACCCGGACCTGGACCTCTGGAGCACGGCCAAGCCCTTCCTGGAGCGCTGGATGCAGGAGCAGGTGGGGGTGCGGGGGCTGGCCCGGGAGCTGCGCCGGCGCGCCCCGCGCTGGGCCGAGCGCCTCCCCGAGCTGCCCGACCTGGCCCACGAGGTGCTGCGTCAAGCCGAGCGCGGGGAGCTGGAGCTGAAGCTCCGCTCCCGGGACCTGGAGACCCTGCGCCAGGCAGTGCGCGAGGGCCACGCCCGGCTC
>WFXX01000153.1 GCA_015490395.1 Gammaproteobacteria bacterium
CCCCCGCCTCCACCATCCCGGCCCCCTGGCCGGCCCCGGCGAGGTGGCCCTGCCCGAGGCGGTCCTGCGGCACCTGCGGGTGCTGCGCCTGCGCCCGGGCGCGGCCCTGGTGCTCTTCGACGGCCGGGGCGGGCAGTGGCGGGCGGAGCTCCTGCCCGGCGGCCGGGCCCGCCTCCTGGCGCATCAGCCGCTGGAGCGGGAGCCTCCCCTCCGGGTGGACCTGGCCCAGGCCCTGGTCCGGGGCGAGCGCATGGACTGGGCCCTGCAGAAGGCGGTGGAGCTGGGGGTGGCCTCCGTGCAGCCGGTGGTCACCGAGCGCTCCGCCCTGCGCCTGGGGGGCGAGCGGGCCGGCAGGCGCCTGCGCCATTGGCGGGCGGTGGTGGCGGCGGCCTGCGAGCAGTGCGGCCGCAACCGCCTCCCAGAGGTGGCGCCGCCCCTGCCCTTGGGGCGCTGGCTGGCGGTGCTGGGGCTGCCGGCCACCGGCGAGCTGCGCCTGGCCCTCAGCCCCGGCGGCGGGCTGCGGCTGCGCCAGCTTCCGGCACCGGCGGGCCCGGTACGCCTGCTGGTGGGGCCCGAAGGGGGGCTGACCCCCGAGGAGCTGGCGCAGGCCGAGGCTTGCGGCTTCCGGCCGCTCACCCTGGGGCCGCGGGTGCTGCGCACCGAGACCGCCGGCCCCGCCGCCCTGGCCGCCCTCCAGGCCCTGTGGGGCGACCTGGGCTGAGGCGCAGGCCCCGGAGGGCCGTGTGTTAAGATCCCCTCCCCCATCCGACCCACTCCCGAAGGCGGATCCCCTCTCCAGAGACCATGGGCGTGCAGGACCTGCCAGCGCAGCGCGAGGCCGTGCCCCACCTGACCACCGCCCTGCGGGGGCCGCTGCTGACCCTGGAGCGCCACTTCCTCGACCGGCAGGCGGCCATTGAGGCCTGGTTCCGGGAGCAGTGGCAGCGCACCCCTGCCCCCTTCTACGCCTCGGTGGACCTGCGCAACGCCGGCTTCAAGCTGGCCCCCGTGGACACCAACCTCTTCCCCGCCGGCTTCAACAACCTCGCCCCGGCCTTCCTGCCGCTGTGCGTGCAGGCGGCCCAGGCCGCGCTGGAGCGGCTCTGCCCCGAGGCCCGCGGGGTGCTCGTCGTCCCCGAGAGCCACACCCGCAACGTGCACTATCTGGAGAGCCTGGCCACCCTGCAGGACATCCTGGCCAAGGCCGGCTATCTGGTGCGCATCGGCTCCCTGCTGCCGGACCTGGAGGGCCCCCGGGAGCTGGAGCTGCCCGGGGGACGGCGGCTGTGCCTGGAGCCGCTGCGCCGCCGGGGCGACCGGGTGGGGGTGGAGGGCTTCGAGCCCTGCCTGGTGCTGCTCAACCACGACCTGGCCGGGGGCGTGCCGGAGATCCTCCAGGGCCTGGCGCAGAGGATCACCCCCCCGGTGGCCATGGGCTGGGCCCACCGGAGCAAGGGCGAGCACTTCGCCCTCTACCGGGAGGTGGTGCGCGAGTTCGCCGCCCTGGTGGACATCGACCCCTGGCTCATCGAGCCCCTCTTCCTGCGCTGCGGGGAGATCGACTTCGCCCGGCGGGAGGGGGAGGACTGTCTGGTGCGCAACGTGGAGCAGCTCCTGGAGGCGGTGCGCCGCAAGTACGAGGCCCACGGGATCCGCCGCGAGCCCTTCGTGGTGGTCAAGGCCGACGCGGGCACCTACGGCATGGGGGTGCTCATGGTGCGCTCACCCGAGGAGCTGCGCCGCCTCAACCGCCGCCAGCGCAGCCGCATGCGCACCACCAAGGGGGGACAGCCCATCACCCGCGTGCTGCTCCAGGAGGGGGTCTACACCTTCGAGACCTGGGCGCCCGGCGGCGAGGGGGAGGGGGCGGTGGCCGAGCCGGTGGTCTACCTCATCGACCACTTCGTGGTGGGCGGCTTCTACCGGGTGCACCGGGCCCGGGGGCCGGACGAGAACCTCAACGCCCCGGGCATGGCCTTCGAGCCCCTGGCCTTCGCCGAGCCCTGCAACACCCCCGAGGCGGGGCAGGACCCGGACGCCCGGCCCAACCGCTTCTACGCCTACGGGGTGGTGGCCCGCTTGGCCGTGCTGGCCGCGGCCCGGGAGCTGGCCCGCCTGCGGACCTGAGGGA
>WFXX01000154.1 GCA_015490395.1 Gammaproteobacteria bacterium
GGGCTACCCCCAGCCTGGGGCGCCGCCAGCCCCCTCCGTCCGTTCCCCCTTCGTCCGCCTCCGATGCCATGCGCCCCTCGAACGTTGGCGGTGGTCGTTGCCTCGGATGTTAGCAGGAGCGCCTACGGGGCTCCTCCAATGGGCGCGGTCGCGATATTCGCCAAGGTGGGCTTCGACAGCTTCCGCCAGTGCGCGCCAAGCGTGCTAACGCCAGCTCCTAAAGTTCGCATAATGTTTATTATGTCAAATCCGCCGTTTTCGCCGGCGCCGGGCTTTCGTGCGATTCCGGCGCCTGGCCGGCCTCCTCGCCCTGGTAGCCGCATTCTCTGGCCTTTTGGCCCCCCGGAGGTTGCCCATGCGTTGCCCATGCGATGTCCCGCTTGCTTCCTCCACCTTTCGGGGGCGGGGGCATCGGGCGGGCCGCCGCGATGATCGGCATCCATACGGCCACGGTGCGCCGCCGGCGCGCGCGGAAGGGGTTTCTGAAGGGCCTGCTCTGATGGAAGCCTGCTCCTCCAGGGTGACCTTGGGGAGTTCCTGCGGGCGGTGCCTCAGCCGGCGCAGCAGGACAGGCGGGTCACGTCCCGGGCGAAGGTCTGGGCGCAGAGGCGGAGCCCCTCCACCATGGTGAGGTAGGGAAACAGCATCTTGCCCAGCTCGCCCACGGTCAGCCCTTGCCGGATGGCCAGGGCGGCGGCTTGGATCACCTCACCGGCGTTCGCCGCCAGCACCTGGGCGCCCAGCAGGCGGCCGCTGCCTGCCTCGGCCACCAGCTGGACAAAGCCACGGGTATCCCGGTTGGCCAGGGCTCGGGGGACCTGGTCCAGGGGCAGGCGCCGGCTCTCCACCGCTAGGCCCTGGCGCTCGGCCTCGGCGGGCCCCAGCCCTACCGCCGCGGCCTGGGGGTCGGTGAAGACCACCCGGGGCAGCACGGCGAGGTCCAGGCGCGCTTCGTCGCCGAGCATGTGCTCAGCGGCCCGGCTGCCGGCCGCGGCGGCCACGTAGACGAACTGGGGTAGCGTCGTGCAGTCGCCGGCGGCGTAGATGCCCGGGGCAGTGGTCCGTAAGGACCCGTCCACCACGATGGCGCCCCGGGGGTCGGTGCGCACGCCGGTCCCCTCCAGGCCCAGGCCCTCGGTGTTGGGCCTGCGGCCGGTGGCCACCAGGAGGCGTTCGGCCTCGACCTCCCCTCCGCTCGTGTGCACGCGAAAGCGGGTCCCGTCGTGGACCACCCGGCGGGGCTCGGCGCCGGTGACGATCTCGAGGCCCTCGGCTCGCAGGGCCTCGGCCAGACCTTCTCCCAGGGCCGGGTCCTCCCGGGACAGGAGGCGGCCCCGGCTCAGCACCGTCACCCGGCTACCCAGGCGGGCGTAGGCCTGGGCCAGCTCCAGGGCCACCGCACCGCCTCCCAGCACCGCCAAGCGGGGCGGGACCTCCCGGGCCGCCAGGGCCTCGGTGGAGGTCCAGAAAGGGGTGTCGGCCAGGCCGGGGATGGGCGGCACGGCAGGCCGAGCCCCCGTGGCTAGAAGGATGCGGTCCGCCCGCAGGTGTCGCTCCCCCTCCCCGGTTTGCACTACCACCTCCAGGCCGCCCGCCAGACGACCCCGTCCGCGCAGCAGCTCCAGGCCCGGATAAAGATCCAGCAGAGCCTCGTACTTGTCGTGGCGCAGGGAGGCCACCAAGGCCTCCTGTTGAGCGGTGAGGGCCGCCCGATTCACTTGAAGGGAGGGCTGTGGCAGCCCCTCGAAGGGATGGTGCCCCTGGAGGTGAGCCACATGGGCGGCCTGCAGGAGAAACTTGGAGGGCACGCAACCTATGTTGACGCAGGTCCCCCCGATCACGGGGCCGGCCTCCACCAGGGTGGCTCGGGCCCCCTCCTCTGCCAGACGGATGGCACAGGCGAAGGCCGCCGACCCGCTGCCCAGGATCACCACGTGGAGTCCCTCGCCCCGCCGCCCGGGGGGTCGATCTCCGCGGCGGTGGGTCGAGGCCATCCCGCCGGTCCCACTCTCGGGCGGGCCCTCCAGGGGCTCGGCGCTGTAGCCGGCCTCCGTCACCGCTTCCTGGAGGCGTGCCAGGGGGATCTCGCCCCGGACCTCGGCCACCCCCTCCGGCCAGCTCACCCGGGCCTCGGCCCCTGCAGCTCGGAGGGCCTCCTCCACGTGCCGGGCGCAGCCGGCGCAAGTCATCCCTCCGATGCGGAGGAGAATGGCTTTTTCCGACATAGAGTTGCGCGCCCTTTCTCGCGTGCGACCTCCGTTCTCATTTGAGCAACGCCGGCGCGTACCAGGGAAAGGCCACCAGCAGGGCCGCGATTCCCGCCATGATCCAGAGCAGCCGCCGCTGGCGCCGCAGCCCCGGGGGACAGGCCTCCCCGGGGGCGCAGGCGGGGGCGGCCCGGTACAGCCGCCACCAGGACCAGCCGAAGGCCACCACAGTGAGCAGGATGAACACGGGCCGTAAGGGGGCCATGGCCTTCAGGCTAGCCGCCAGGCCGCCGCCCACGCCAAAAGCGGCCAGGAGCATGGGACCGCCGCAGCAGGCGAAGGCTCCCACCGAGGCCCCCAGGCCGGCCCAGAGGGAGCGAGAAGTGAGCTTCTCGCCGGCGAGCCGGTCGGTGGTCTCCTGGGCTGGGGACGCAGGGGAACGATCGGGGGAAGAAGGGGTCGAGCTCTGAATACCGCTCATGGTTTGGGACCCTCCTACGATGATCGGCACCTCTGGATGCGGTGATGCGAACGGACGGCCCCAGCGTAGGCCCCGTACCATGGTACGGAGTCAAGTGCCTTCCCCCTCCATCCGCTCCTCCTCCAGGAGCGAGTCCACCAGCGGGCAACGGCTCGGGCCGCCCTCCCTCCGGCAGGCCTCGATGAGCCGGTCCAAGCTCTGTCGGAGCCGCAGCAGGTCCCGAATGCGGCTCTCCACCGCCTCCCGCTTGGCCTCGGCCTGGCGACGCAGGTCCTCGCAGCGGCCCCTCCCTTCCCCCAGGGCCAAGAGCTGGCCGATCTCGGCCAGGCTGAAGCCCAGGGCCTGGGCCCGCTTGATGAAGCGCAGGCGCTGCACCAGGTGGCGGGGATAGCGGCGCACACCTCCCCCTGCCCCACCCAGGGGACGCTCCGGCACCGGGAGCAGGCCCCGACGCTGGTAGTAGCGCACGGTCTCGACGTGCACCCCAGCCTCCCGGGCCAAGGCCCCGATGGTCAGCCATCCAGCGCCGGCATCGTCTCTCGTCACGGCCCTGCCCTCCTCGCCCGGGAGCTACCGCGCATTTGGGGCCCACCCAGCCTGAGGCCGTTGGCCTAGCCCCATCTGGCCCAAGCCTCGCCTGGACCCGAGCCGGGCGCCCTCAAGCTTCGCCCGCTGGTGCCGATCCCCTAGTCGGCAGTCCGGCCCCGCTGTGTGGGTCTCCATCTTCAGCAGCGCAAGGAGCCCCTCACATGTTGCGTCTTCCCCCCTTCCAGGGCCTGGTCTGGCCGGTCGCGGTGCTGGCGCTGGTCCCGGGAATAGCCGCGGCGGGCTTCTCCTTCAACTTTTCCAGCGATCCGAACCAGGTCTACAGCGGCCGCGCCCTAGCCGTCTGCAACATGCCCGGCCAGACGAACGTCAACTGCAGCAGCTTCTACGCCCAGCCGGACAGCACCCCCTTCCTCCAGGAGAGGGTGCAGGACCCCGCCACCGGCAAGCTCTACTACCACGTGGTGGTGGGACAGCCCGGCGACGGCTTCGCCCAGGAGTTCTTCATCACCGCCGCCTCCGCCTTCGCCGCGGGCCAGAACTCGGACGGCTCCGCCTCCTTCGGCAAGGACACCTGTGGCAATCCGCGGTGCAACGGCCAGGATCCCTTGGGCGCGAGCTCCGGCGACAACCGCATCACGGGCATCGGGACCGGGGGCTCGTATTTGGTAGGCGGCTCGCCCCTGGGCGAGGTGGCCGTGCTGCAGCTCATGGGTGTCCACACGAAGGACGCCAACACAGGGCAATGGAACTGCGCCGACAGCTATTGCGGATCCTATCAAAAGGATTGGGGCAAGAAGCCACGCCTGCGGCAGATCTTCAATGGCAGCTCGGGGGGGCAGACCGTGCAGTGGACCTTCGACCTGGACCTGAGCGGTCAGGACATGCTCACCTTGCCCACCACGGCCACCGAGCCGGTGATCACCTTCAGCATCAGCGGGGCCGCGGGCGGCGGACCCGCCTCCTTCGATTACGCCAAGGATGCGCCCCAGCGGCAGAGCACCGCCGGCCGCTACTGCCGGGGGACGCCGGACGCTTCCGGCAGCTGCACCCCGCCGTCCCTCCCCTCCGACTGGAGCACGGTCAACCTCAACCAGTATTCCTATTTCGACGGCGACATGCCCCTGGATCAGGACTGGTCCCTCTATCGGGATCCGGCCCAGAACTGACGGGGACGAGACCCCCTTTTCGGACCGCGATGTTGAACAACCTTCCTGCGGAAGGGCTTGAAACGTCGCACGGCTTTGGGCTATCCTGGCAAAGCCGGCCAACAGCCGGCGGTCTCAGGAGGCCCCTCGCCGCAAGGCGTGCGGGTGGCAAGGCGCAAACCACCCGCAGGGTCTTGGCGTGCGAAGGAGCTTGGCCGCGGCGGCGCTGCTCGGTGCCCCTTTGTCCTTCCCCGCACAGGCGGGGCTTTCCTTCAACTTCTCGCCTGATCTGGCCAACCGGGTCTATTCGGGCCTGGCCCTGGTCCAGTGCAACCGCCCGGGTGAGCCGGCGATCGGCTGTGCCAGCTTCCTGTTCAACCAGGATCCCACCCCCTTCCTCCAAGAGCGCGTGAGGGATCCCGCCACGGGGCGGATCTACTATCACGTGGTGGTGGGCCGGCCTGAGGATGGCTTCGCCCAGGAGTACTACAGCTGGGTGGGTCCGTCCAGCGCCATGCAGATGGGCCCCGGCTCCTCCTCCTTTGGCAATCCCAACTGCTTCTACTCCAACTGCAACGGGAAGAACCCCCTCGGCCCGGACAACGTGGTGACCGGGAGCGGGACCGGTGGCTCCTACCGCTACGCCAGCGGCCAAGTGCTGGGGCACGTCTCGGTGCGCCAGCTGGTGGGCCTGCACCGTTACGACCCGGCGACAGGGGACTGGGTCTGCGACGACGTCTACTGCGAGTCTTTCCTGAAGCCGTGGTTCAACAAGCCCCGCATCGTGCAGAGCCTCAACGACAGCACGGGCGGCGATACCGTGAACCTGCGCTTTGAGCTGGACCTGAGCGATCAGGACATGCTGACCATGCCCCAGACCGCCACGGCGCCAGACATCTCCTTCACCCTGGGCGGCGGGGGTAGCGGCTTTCGGCTCGCCCGCGACGCCCCAGAGGCCTCCTACAGCGCCGGCCGCTACTGCCGGGGCGTGCCCGATGCCGCGGGCCGCTGCACGCCCCCGGACCGACCCCAGGTTTGGAGCGATGTGAGCCTGAGGCAGTACACCTATTTCGACGGCGACCTGCCTCTGGATCAGGACTGGTCCATCTATCGGGATCCCGCCCAGAACCCCTGAAGGCTCAAGGGAGCTGGCGCAGCCGCCCCGCGGCGCTGACCTCGAGCTGCGCCTCGAAGGGGCCGTCGGCGGCCCTGACGTGCAGGCGCAGGGGGCCGTCGCCCTTGACGGTCCCGCTGGGAAGCACGGTCAGGACCGCATCGGAGGCCGCCACCGTGCCGTCCAGGGTATAGACCCGGTAGAGCATCCCATCGGCGCTGTGCAGGGAGACCAACGGGGAGCCAGCCTGGAGGCGGACGGTCACCGGGCTAGGCTGCAGCCGGGCCGCCTCCCCCGCTCGCCGCATAAGCTCGGCGAAAGCATCCAGGACATCCTCTCGCACCTCCGCCGCCGGAGGCCGGCTTGGGACGGGCAGCGCGGCGACAGCCAGTGCCGCCAGCAGCGCCACGGCTAACAAGGCCCTTGCCTTCGCGCTTGGATCGCGGGCTGCTATCGCCACCTTCCCCGCTGAGGCGCGCCTGGATCCTCTTTGGGTCCCCAGAGCTCAGCCGGGGGGGCGGCCGACCGCGTGCCGGGCTCGGGGCCGCTGCCCGTGCCAGCCCTAAGGGTCTCCTTCCTGGTATCGCCTAGGATCGGCGAAGCTTGAGGGCACGTGGGCTCTCGTGAAGCGTCACGTGCCCGGGCGGCGGTGCGAAGCGGCGTGTCGGAGGTGGGAGAAGGCTGGTGCCCGGAGCCGGACTCGAACCGGCACGGCTCACGCCGGCGGATTTTAAGTCCGCTGCGTCTACCCGTTCCGCCATCCGGGCCGGGAGCCAGCTTCCCCCATACGCCCCCTGGAGGGCAAGAGGGCCCGCAGCCCCAAGGCGGTGTTGTCGGGCGTCCGGGCCGCCGCAGATCGAGATGTTCTGCGCCTATGCGGATCAGCTCAAGCGTGCACTAGGGTGCCAGGACTCATTCGGCCCGGTGGGCCGCGGCTGGCTCACACCGTGTCTCCGGTGCTGGATCCGGACATGGGACGATTCGGACAGGCGGGACGGGGACGCCGACGGCGGATGGATGGAGGCTGGGCCCGGAATCGAACCGAGGTACACGGCTTTGCAGGCCGCTGCATAACCACTCTGCCACCCAGCCCGGTTGCGGAGGGCTGCAGATGTTGCGCACCCTCCGGATGAGCCGCCCTCCAGGAACGAAAAAACCCCGACTCACCGTCGAGGTTCCCCTGCACGCGGCTCTCGTCAGATACGGAACAGGTCAGTTTGGAGCGGGAAACGAGACTCGAACTCGCGACCCCAACCTTGGCAAGGTTGTGCTCTACCAACTGAGCTATTCCCGCCGATCGCTGGCCATCATTTTATTCGGCCCGCCGGCCTTGTCAACACCCTCCATCCCCCCCTCTGATCCCTCTCCTTGCTGGGGCGTGAGGAAGGGCCAAGCGGCCCGGAGATAGAGCACCATGGACCAGAGAGTGAGGGCCACGGCGGCATAGAGCAAGGCCAGGCCCGCCGCCTGGGTGGGCAGCCCTCCCAGGGGCTGGCCATAGAGCAGGAGGATGATGGCGGCCATCTGTAGGGCGGTCTTGTATTTGCCCAGCAGCGAGACGGCCACCCGGGCCCGGCTGCCCAACTCGGCCATCCACTCCCGCAGGGCCGAGACGGCGATCTCCCGGCCGATGATCACCGCTGCGGGCAGGGCCATCCAGACGGTAGGATGGGTCTGGACCAGGAGGACCAGGGCCACGGCCACCATCAGCTTGTCAGCCACGGGGTCTAGGAAGGCCCCGAAGGGGGAGGTCTGGTTGAGCCGGCGGGCGAGGTAGCCGTCCAGCCAATCGGTAGCCCCGGCGGCGGCGAAGACGGCCGCAGCAGCCGGCCCCGCCCAAGGCACTGGGAGATAGTAGACCAGCAACAGCACAGGGATCAGGGCCAGCCGGGCGAAGGTCAGCAGGGTAGGCGTGGTCATGGGAGGCTCCCGGGCTGGCTCGATGGCTCTC
This sequence comes from Gammaproteobacteria bacterium, assembly GCA_015490395.1. Taxonomy (GTDB): domain Bacteria; phylum Pseudomonadota; class Gammaproteobacteria; order DRLM01; family DRLM01; genus S141-70. The sequence continues at coordinate 7,448 of WFXX01000154.1, forward strand.
AGGGCAGCGGCCGCGCTAACGGGAATTGCCGCCCCGCGCATGGAGGGCGTCGTAGATACGCTGGGCCAGGGTGCGGCTGATGCCCGGGATCCGGGCCAGATCCTCCACCCCGGCTCTGGCTACCTCCTGCAGGCCCCCGCAGTGGCTCAGCAGGAGCCGGCGGCGCTTGGGCCCCAGGCCTGGGATGCCCTCCAGTGGGGAGCGGCGACGCCTCCCCTCCCGGCGCCGCCGGTGGCCCGCCACCGCGAAGCGGTGCGCCTCGTCCCGCACCTGCTGCACGAGGCGTAAGGCGGGCGAGGTCTCAGGCAGTATAAGGGGCGCCCCCCGGCCGGACAAGAACAGCCGCTCCAGACCAGGACGGCGTCCCGGCCCCTTGGCCACCCCCAGCACGGGCAGGTCCTGGATCTGGAGGACCTTCAGCACCTCGAGGGCCCGGGCCACCTGCCCCTTGCCCCCGTCGATGAGCAGCAGGTCGGGCAGCCGGCCCCCCTCCTGCCGCTGGCGGGCGTAGCGGCGCCGCAGGGCCTCCTCCAGGGCCCCGTAGTCGTCCCCCGGGGTCCCGTGGCGGATGTTGAAGCGGCGGTATTCTTCCTTGAGGAAGCCCTCGGGGCCCAGGACCACGCAGGAGGCCACCGCCTCCTCGCCCTGGGTGTGGCTGACATCGAAGCATTCCAGCCGCTCCAGGGGCTCTTCGAGCCCGAGGGCCTCCTGGAGGGCTCGCAGCCGGCCGGCCAAGGCCTTCCCGCCGACGAGGCGGGCTCGCAGGGCCTCGCGGGCGTTGGCCAGGGCCAGCTCCAGCCAGCGGGCGCGCTCCCCGCGCGCGGCGTGGCCGAGGCTCACCCGCCGCCCGGCCCGCTCGGAGAGGGCGCGCTCCAGCAGCTCCTGCTCCTCCACCGGATGGCTGAGGACGATCTCCGGCGGCGGCTCCTGGGCGAGATAGTGTTGGGTCAGGAAGGCGGCCAGGAGCTCGCTGGGTCCGGCCTCCCGGGCCTGGCGGGGGAAGAGGGTGCGCACCCCCAGCACCCGGCCGCCTCGGACCACGAAGAGCGCCAGGCAGCCCTGGCCACTCTCAGCCGCGGCAGCCACCACGTCCACGTCCGCAGCCCCGCTCGCCATCAGGTGGCCGGCCTGGATCCGTCGCAGGGCGGCGATCTGGTCCCGATAGCGGGCGGCTTGCTCGAAGGCTAGGGCCGCCGCGGCCTGCTCCATGCGCCGCACCAGCTCCTCCACCACCTCCTGGCTGCGCCCTTCCAGGAACAGCAGGGCGTGGCGCACGTCCTCACGGTAACGCTCGGGCTCGATGAGGCCCACGCAGGGCGCGGAGCAGCGCCGGATCTGGTGCTGGAGGCAGGGCCGGGTGCGGTTGCGGAAATAGCTGTCCTCGCAGGAGCGGACCTGGAAGAGCTTCTGCAGCAGCCCCAGGGTCTCGCGCACCGCTCCGGCGCTGGGATAGGGGCCGAAGTAGCGCACCCCGGGCTGCCGGGGGCCGCGGTGGAAGGCCAGGCGCGGGAAGGGGTGCCCCAGGGTGGCGGCGATGGAGGGATAGCTCTTGTCGTCGCGCAGCAGGACGTTGTAGCGGGGGCGGTGGGCCTTGATGAGGTCGTGCTCCAGGATCAGGGCCTCGGCCTCGTTGCGGGTCACGGTCCAGGCCAGGTCCCGCACCCGGGCCATGAGGGCCTGCTGGCGGGGGCCCAGCCCGGAGGAGCGGAAATAGCTGGCCAGGCGGCGGCGGAGGTTGACCGCCTTGCCGACGTAGAGCACCGTGCCTTCCCCGTCCAGGAGGCGGTAGACCCCCGGGCGCTCGGGCACCTGCCGCAACAGGGCCCTGGGACTGGCCGCGCTCACCGGCCCGCCCTCCCCCGCCCCCTCAAGGAGCGGGACGGGCGGCCGATATCCAGGCTCTGGGAGACGACGCACCCTGCGGTGTTCACGAGGCCCTCTCCCCTTCAGGAGGATACGCAGACATGGTGGATCGAGTCCCTCCCAGGGTCCACGGTTGGTACCGCGCCGCCGACGGCAGCCTCTTCGAGGTGGTGGCGGTGGACGAGCGGGACGCCTCGGTGGAGCTGCAGTACCAGGACGGGACCCTGGAGGAGCTGGACCTGGAGGCCTGGGACGAGCTGGAGGCCGAGCCGGTCCCGGAGCCCGTGGAGGGCGGGCTGGCCGAGCTCTACGCCGAGGGCCCGGAGGACCCCACCCCCTGGTCCTGAGCGCCCGCCGCCGGGGCCGCCCCGGCGGGCTCAGTGCACCTCCCGCCGCACCTCCTGCACGTTGGGGAGCTGGCCGATCTTGGCCAGCACCCGGCTGAGCTGCTCCAGGTCGGCGATCTCCAGGGTCAGCTCCATGATCACCAGGTGATCCCGCCGCGAGGGCTGGGTGCGCACCGCGGCCACGTTGATGTGCTCGTTGGCCAGCACGGCGGCCACGTCCCGCAGCAGCCCCGCACGATCGAAGGCCCGGATGCGCACGTCCACCGGATAGGTGGCCCCCTCCCGCCCGGCCACGGTGTCCCAGTCCAGCTCGATCAAGCGCTGGGGGCACTCGCTGGCATAGCGCAGGGCATGGGGGCAGTCCCGGCGGTGGACGGTGATGCCCCGCCCCCGGGTGATGTAGCCCACCACCGCATCCCCAGCCACCGGACGGCAGCAGCCCGCCAGCTGGGTCAGGAGGCTATCCCCTCCACCTGTGCGGTTCGTCCCCTTGCTCTCACCTCCCCGCCCGGGGGCGAGCAGCGCCTCGGGCGGGCTCCGGTGCTCCTGCTGCAGCCCCTGCACGGCCTGCACCACCTGAGTAGGGCGCAGGTCGCCCCGGCCCAGGGCGGCCAGGAACTCCTCGGTGCGGCCCTCGTAGCCCAGGCGGCGGGCTAGCTCCTCATGGGCCACGCCACCCAGGCCCAAGCGGGCCAGCTCGCGCTCCAGCAGGGAGCGGCCCGCGGCCACGTTGCTCTCGTGGTCCTGCTGCCGGAACCACTGCTGGACCTTGCTCCGGGCCCGCGAGGTGGCCAGGTAGCCCAGGTGGGGATTGAGCCAGTCCCGGCTGGGCCCGCCCCGCTTGACGGCCAGGATCTCCACCTGCTCCCCCGTACGCAGCCGGTAGGTCAGGGGCACCATCTTGCCATTGACCTTGGCCCCGCGGCAGCGGTGGCCCAGCTCGGTGTGGATGCGGTAGGCGAAATCCAGGGGCGTGGCCCCTTGCGGCAGGTCGATGACGTCGCCCCGTGGGGTGAACACGTAGACTCGGTCCCCGAAGAGGTCCCGCCCGAAGTCCAGCTCCCTGGCCTGGGCCAGGTCCTCCTTCCACTCCAGGAGCTGGCGCAGCAGGGCGATGCGCCGCTCGAAGTCCGGGTCCTGCTCCCCGCCCTCCTTGTAGCGCCAGTGGGCGGCCACGCCCAGCTCGGCCTGCCGGTGCATGGCGTGGGTGCGGATCTGCACCTCCACGGTCTTGCCCTCGGGGCCGATGACCGCGGTGTGGATGGACTGGTAGCTGTTCTCCTTGGGGGTGGCGATGTAGTCGTCGAACTCGCCCGGGATGTACTGCCACAGCCCGTGCACCACCCCCAGGGCGGCATAGCAGTCCTTGACCTCGTCCACCAGGATGCGCACCGCGCGCACGTCGTGGATCTGCTGGTAGTCCACGCGCTTGCGCTGCATCTTGCGCCAGATGCTGTAGATGTGCTTGGGCCGGCCGGTGACCTGGGCCCGGATCCCGGCCCGGGCCAGCTCCTGCTCCAGGCGGCGGATGAAGCGGGCGATGTAGCGCTCGCGGTCCTCGCGCCGCTCGGCCAGCCAGGCGGCGATCTGCCGGTAGGTCTCCGGCTCCAGGTGGCGGAAGGCCAGGTCCTCGAGCTCCCACTTGAGCTGCCAGATCCCCAGGCGGTTGGCCAGGGGGGCGTAGACCTCCAGGGTCTCGCGGGCGATGCGCCGGCGCCTGTCCTCGGGCAGCGCCGCCAGGGTGCGCATGTTGTGCAGGCGGTCGGCCAGCTTGATGAGGATCACGCGGATGTCGCGCACCATGGCCAGCATCATCTTGCGCAGGTTTTCGGCCTGGTATTCGGCGCGGTCGCTGATGTCGATCTGGGTGATCTTGCTCACCC
>WFXX01000155.1 GCA_015490395.1 Gammaproteobacteria bacterium
CCGGCCCTACGGGACACCCTCCGGCGCCTGGCCGCCCGGGGCAGGGATGGGCGGGGACAGGCCCCAGCCTAGGCAGCCGGCACGCTCCCTGCCGTGCGCCGGCTCACACCCCCGCCGCTCAGGCCGGCAGGGGCTGGATGAAACGGATGGGCACCTGCTCCTCGGCCCCTTCCTCCTCGAAGGTGACCTCCTCCCAGGCCGAGCAGTCGGCCATCAGGGCCCGCAGGAGGCGGTTGTTCAGGGCATGCCCCGACTTGTAGCCGTAGAAGGCCCCGATGAGGCTGCGCCCCAGCAGGTAGAGGTCGCCGATGGCATCGAGCACCTTGTGCTTGACGAACTCGTCCTCGTAGCGCAGCCCGTCCTCGTTGAGGATGCGGTAGTCGTCCACCACCACCGCGTTGTCCAGGCTGCCCCCCAGGGCCAGGCGCTGGGCCTGCAGGCGCTCGATGTCCCGGAGGAAGCCGAAGGTGCGGGCCCGGCTGACCTCCTTGACGAAGGAGGTGGTGGAGAAGTCCACCACGGCCTCCTGACGGCCGCTGCGGAAGACCGGGTGGTCGAAGGCGATGGCGAAGGCCACCTTGAAGCCCTCGAAGGGCTCGAAGGCCGCCCACTTGTCCCCGTCCTCCACCCGCACCGGCCGCTTGATGCGGATGAACCGCTTCGGCGCCGGCTGCTCCACGATGCCCGCGGAGCGGATCAGGAACACGAAGGGCCCGGCGCTGCCGTCCATGATGGGGACCTCGGAGGCGCTGAGGTCCACGTAGGCGTTGTCGATGCCCAGCCCCGCGAAGGCCGAGAGCAGGTGCTCCACGGTGGCCACCCGGACCCCGTCCCGCACCAGGGAGGTCGAGAGGGTGGTGTCCCCCACGTGCTCGGCCCGCGCCGGGATGGCCACCGGCGGGTCCAGGTCCACCCGGCGGAAGACGATGCCGGTGTCCGCCGGGGCGGGACGCAGGGTCAGGTAGACCTTCTCGCCCGTGTGCAGCCCCACCCCGGTGGCCCGAATGGCGTTCTTGAGAGTCCGTTGCTTGATCATCGCCGCGCGTCGCTCCCCTGTGTTGCATCCCACCCGGCCCCCCCAGGGCGCCGGAGGGCGGGCACGAGGGGCCCTGCTGGGGCCATCCGGCCGGCACCGGCCCGCGAGGTCGGGCGGATGGTAGCACAGCCCCCCCCCACTGCCTAGCGAGGCCTCCCGAGGCCTCAGTCGGCCTGGCGCCGCAGGAAGGCGGGAATGTCCAGCAGCTCGGCATCGAGCTCCGCACCGGCGGCCATGCCCCGCACCGGCCGCTGTCCGCCCTCGCGTCCCTCGCGCTGGCGCAGCACCGTGGGCAGGTCCAGGCCCCGGTAGTCGTATTCCCCGCTGGGGCCGGGCACGGGCCGCACCGGCCGGGCGGCGACCCCGGCCCCCAGCCCGGTGGCCACCACCGTCACCCGGAGCTCGTCGCCCACCTCGGGGTCGATGACCGTGCCCACCACCACGGTGGCGTCCTCGGCGGCGAACTCGCGCACCGTCTGGCCCACCTCGTCGAACTCGCCCAGGGACAGGTCCGGCCCAGCGGTGACGTTGACCAGGATGCCCTTGGCGCCGGTGAGGTTGACGTCCTCCAGGAGGGGGCTGTGCACCGCCGCCTCGGCCGCCTTGCGGGCCCGGTCCTCCCCGCTGGCCCGGCCCGAGCCCATCATGGCCATGCCCATCTCCGACATGACGGTGCGCACATCGGCGAAGTCCACGTTGATAAGCCCCGGCCGGGTGATGAGCTCGGCGATGCCCTGCACCGCCCCCAGCAGCACGTCGTTGGCCACCCGGAAGGCCTCCACCAGGGAGACGTTCTTGCCCAGCACGGGCAACAACTTCTCGTTGGGGATGGTGATGAGGGAGTCCACGTGCTGGGACAGCTCCCGGATCCCCTCCTCGGCCACCCGCATGCGCTTGGCCGCCTCGAAAGGGAAGGGCTTGGTGACCACGGCCACGGTGAGGATCCCCAGGTCCTTGGCCGCCTGGGCCACCACGGGCGCCCCCCCGGTGCCGGTGCCACCCCCCATGCCGGCGGTGATGAACAGCATGTCCGCCCCCTGGATGGCCTCCACGATGCGGTCCCGGTCCTCCATGGCTGCCTGGCGGCCCACCTCCGGATCGGCCCCCGCGCCGAGGCCCTTGGTGATGCTGGCCCCGAGCTGGATGGCCTGGCGCACCCCCACCCGCTGCAAGGCCTGGGCGTCGGTGTTGGCGCAGATGAACTCCACCCCCTCGATGTTGCTCTCCATCATGTAGGCCACGGCGTTGCCGCCGCCGCCGCCGATCCCGAGCACCTTGATCACCGCACCCTGCGGTGCCGCGTCCATCAGCTCGAACATCTCGCACCTCCTCTGACTCGTTCCCTTCACCCTCTCGCGGCCCGGCGCGGGCGGCTCAGCCGCCGCCCAGGAACCAGGCCTTCATCCGCTGCCACACGGACCGAAAGCCGCCCACCGGGGCCCGCGGCCGCGGGCCCTGGCGATGGCGGTGGCCGAACAGCAGCAGCCCCACCCCCGTGGCGTAGATGGGGTTGCGCACCACGTCCACGAGGCCGGTGACGTGCTGGGGCACGCCCAGCCGCACCGGCATGTGAAAGACCTCCTCCGCCAGCTCCACCACGCCCTCCATCTTGGCGCTGCCCCCGGTGAGCACCACGCCGGCGGCGATGAGCTCGTCCAGGCCGCTGCGGCGCAGCTCGGCCTGCACCAGGCCGAAGAGCTCCTCGTAGCGAGGCTCGACCACCTCCGCCAGGGTCTGGCGCGCCAGGCGGCGGGGGGGGCGCTCGCCCACGCTGGGCACCTCGATGGTCTCCTCGGGGGAGGCCAGCTGGCGCAGGGCGCAGGCGTAGCGGACCTTGATCTCCTCGGCGTGCTGGGTGGGCGTGCGCAGGGCCACGGCGATGTCGTTGGTCACCTGGTCCCCGGCGATGGGGATGACCGCCGTGTGGCGGATGGCCCCTTCGGTGAAGACGGCGATGTCCGTGGTCCCGCCGCCGATGTCCACCAGGGCCACACCGAGATCCTTCTCGTCCTCGGTGAGCACCGCGTAGCTGGAGGCGAGCTGCTCCAGGATGATGTCGTCCACCTCCAGGCCGCAGCGGCGCACGCACTTGATGATGTTCTGGGCCGCCGAGACCGCACCGGTGACCAGGTGCACCCGGGCCTCCAGGCGCACCCCGGCCATGCCCACCGGCTCGCGAATCCCCTCCTGGTTGTCGATGACGTACTCCTGGGGGATGACGTGCAGGATCCGCTGGTCGGCCGGGATGGCCACCGCCCGGGCCGCGTCCAGCACCCGCTCCACGTCCTGGGGCGTGACCTCCATGTCCCGGATGGCCACGATGCCGTGGGAGTTGAGGGAGCGGATGTGGCTGCCCGCGATGCCGGCGTAGACCGAGTGGATCTGGCAGCCGGCCATGAGCTCGGCCTCCTCCACGGCCCGCTGGATGGACTGGACGGTGGACTCGATGTTGACCACCACGCCCTTCTTCAGGCCGCGGGAGGGATGGGTCCCGAGACCCACCACGTCCACCACCCCGTCGGGCCGGACCTCGCCCACGATGGCCACCACCTTGGACGTGCCGATGTCCAGCCCGACGATGAGCTCCTTTTCCCGTCTCGACATCGCTCCCCTTTCCCGACGCCGCTCAGCCCCGTCGGCCCCTGGCCGCCGTCGGAGCCCAGCGCACGGCGAAGCCGTTGCTGTAGCGCAGATCCACGCGGGCCGCCCGCCGCCCGGGGGGCGCGGCTCCCAGGGCCCGGCCGGCCACGCGAACGAAGCGGGCCAGGCGCTGGGCCACCGCACCGCGCCCCAGCACCAGCTCGGTGCCGTCCTCCAGCACCAGGGACCAGGAGCGGCGCTCGTCCAGCCGCAGCAGGCGGATGCGTCGCCCCCAGGGACGAAGCACCGCGCCCAGCTCCTGGTAGGCAGCCGCCACCCGGGCCGCGCTCCCGGCCGGCCCCTCCAGCCGGGGCAGCCCGGCAGGCAGCGGCCCCCGCGGGCGGAAGACCGTGCCATCGGCCTCCACCAGGCCCCCGTCGCCCCAACGCGCCAGGGGACGTCGCTCGCGCACCTGCACCACCAAGGTGTCCGGCCACTGCCGGCGCACGGCGGCCTCCCGCACCCAGGGCACGGCCTCCACCGCCCGGCGGACGGCCTGCAGATCCTGGGTGAAGAAGCTGCCGGCCAGGGCGGCGCGGGCGGCCGCGGCCACCGCCTCCGGGGCCAGGTGGCGCAGCCCACCCTCCACCAGCACCCGCCGCACAGGGAAGCGCCCGGCGTCGGCCAGCCAGGACCAGGCCCCCAGCAGGAGGCCGGCCAGAAGCAGCCCCGCGGCCAGGGCGGCCAGGGCCCGCACCAGCCCCTGCAGCCGGGGGGGCGCCGGCGGGGC
>WFXX01000156.1 GCA_015490395.1 Gammaproteobacteria bacterium
CCCGGGAGCCCGGGTCCAGGCCCAGGATGCGCACCGGAGCCCTCTCCCCCTCCCCCGCGGCGCCGCCTCAGAGGCGGGCCAGCACCTCCTCGGGGATGTCCGCGTTGGAGTAGACGTTCTGAACGTCGTCCAGGTCCTCCAGCATCTCCAGGAGCTTGACCATCCTGCGGGCGTCCTCCTCGCCCAGGGTCACGCTGGTGGCGGCGCGCATGGTCACCTCCGCGTGCTCCGGCTCCAGGCCCCGGGCCACCAGGGCCTCCTTCACGTCCACGAAGCGCTCCGGGGTGGTGAGCACCTCGATGGAGCCGTCCTCGTGGGTGACCACATCCTCGGCCCCGGCCTCCAGGGCCGCCTCCATCACCCGGTCCTCGTCGGTGCCGGCGGGGAAGCCGATGACCCCGGCCTTGGTGAACAGGTAGGCCACCGAGCCCTCGGTGCCCAGGCTGCCGCCGCACTTGCTGAAGGCGTGCCGCACCTCGGCCACGGTGCGGTTGCGGTTGTCGGTCATGCAGTCCACCATCACCGCCACCCCGCCCGGGGCGTAGCCCTCGTAGCGCACCTCCTCCAGCTGCTGGCCGTCCTGGGCCCCGCCGCCGCGCTTGATAGCCCGCTCGATGGTGTCCTTGGGCATGTTGTGGCTCTGGGCCTTGTCGATGGCCGCCCGCAGCCTGGGGTTGGCCGCCGGATCGGGCCCGCCTAGGCGGGCCGCGACGGTGATCTCGCGGATGAGCTTGGTGAAGAGCTTGCCCCGCTTGGCGTCCTGCGCGCTCTTGCGGTGCTGGATGTTGGCCCACTTGCTGTGTCCTGCCATCGGCGCCCGTCCTGTCTCCTCCTCGTCTCGTCCGCTGCGGGAAAAGCCGCCGCTAGTCTAGCAGCCCGGCGCGCCCAGCCGCCGCAGCACGGCCCGGGACGCCGGGCGGGCCCAGAGCAGGCCCAGGTGGCTGACCGGGACCGTCTCGTGGCCGGCCAGGCCGGGAACCTCCGTCTCGGCCACGCGCACGCTGCCGTCGTGGGGCCCCTCCAGGGGACCGGCCAGGAGCCGCCCCCAGCCCAGGGGGCGGGTGCCGGCCACCACGTGCAGGGGCCAGGGATGGCGCCAGCAGGCGATCCCGGCGGCCAGGGCCGGGCCGTTCACCCCCAGCAGGCGCCGACCCCAGGGACGCTCCAGGAGGCGGCGGGCGGCCTCGCTGCCGAGGAAGGGGGTGCCCAGGGCCACCACCCGCCCCCGGGGCGGCCCGGCCAGACGGGCCAGGGCACGCTCGGCCACTAGCCCGCCCAGGCTGTGGGCCACCACGTGCACCGGCCGCCCCGCCCCGGCCAGGGCCTCCAGCCTCCCGGCCAGGCGCGGCCCGGCCTCCTCCAGGAGCTCCCGGGCGCTGCGCCAGGGGAAGGGCTCGGCCCGCCAGCCGGCCCGGCGCAGCCGCCGCGCCAGGACCGCCAGGGAGCCGGCGGGCAGGCGCAGGCCGTGGACCAGGAGCACCGCCCCCCGCGGGGCGCCCTCCGCCTCCCGCCCCACCGGCGTCCCCTCGATCGAAGGGTCCCCGGCGCTCAGGGGCTGACCTGGAACATGCGCTCCAGGGCCAGGCGGGCCGGGCCGGCCACGGCCTCGGGCACTCGAATGGGGTTGACCACCCGCCCCTCCAGGAGGTTCTCCAGGGTCCAGAGCAGGTGCTCGGGGCTGATGCGGAACATGGTGGAGCACAGGCACACCGTGGGGGACATGAAGTGCACCTGCTTGCCCTCGGGCGCGAAGCGCCGGGCCAGGCGCTCCACCAGGTTGAGCTCGGTACCGACGAGATAGCGCCCCGGCGGGCCCTCGGCCACGTAGCGGATGATGGCCTCGGTGGAGCCCACGAAGTCGGCCAGCTCGCAGACCTCGAAGCTGCACTCGGGATGGGCCACCACCCGGGCCTCGGGATGGCGCTCCTTGAAGGCGCGCACGTGCTCGGGACGAAACATCTGGTGCACCGAGCAGAAACCCTTCCAGAGGATCAGCCGGGCCCGGCGGATCTGCTCCGGCTCGAGCCCCCCCAGGGGCCGGCCGTAGTCCCAGACCACCATGTCCTCCAGGGGCACGCCCATGCGGTGGGCGGTGTTGCGCCCCAGGTGCTGGTCCGGGAAGAAGAGCACCTTGGGCCGCCGCTCCCAGGCCCAGGCCAGCACCTGCCGGGCGTTGGAGGAGGTGCAGACGATCCCGCCCCGCTCGCCGCAGAAGGCCTTCAGGTCCGCCGCCGAGTTGATGTAGGTCACCGGCATGACCTGATCCCCGGCCGCGCCCAGGACCTCCTCCAGCTCCCGCCAGGCCCGCGAGACCTGGGCCAGGGAGGCCATGTCGGCCATGGAGCAGCCGGCGGCCAGGTCCGGCAGGATGGCCACCTGGTCGGGGCGGGAGAGGATGTCCGCCACCTCGGCCATGAAGTGCACGCCGCAGAAGACGATGTACCGGGCCCGGGAGGCGGCCGCCCGGCGGGCCAGCTTCAGGGAGTCGCCCGCGTGGTGGGCGTGGCGGAAGACCTCCTCCCGTTGGTAGTGATGGCCCAGGATGACCACCTCCTCGCCCAGGGCCTCGCGGGCGGCGGTGATGCGCTCCTGCACGGCCCGGGGCTCCAGGCCCATCACCTCCTCCAGGGGCAGGGGCTTGGCGACCATGCTGTGTCCTCGTGCTCGGAAGCCGAACCGCACTCTAGCCAGAGGCCGGGCCAGGGATCAACCGCCGTCCCGCGGCCCGGTCGGCTCCGGCCCGACCGGCGAGGCGATAGGTGATCCCTTTTTGAGGGCACGGGCCAGCCGGATTCAGGCCTCCTCCCGCCCCCCCTCCGCCGCAGGGGGACGGCGCGGCCGCAGGCCCAGCTCGCGGAGCTGCTCCGCAGCAACGGCATCGGGCGCCCCGGTGAGCGGGCAGGCCCCGGACTGGGTCTTGGGGAAGGCGATGACCTCACGGATGGAGGGGGCGCCGGCCATGAGCATGACCAGCCGGTCCAGGCCGAAGGCGATGCCGCCGTGGGGCGGGCAGCCGTGGCGCAGGGCCTCGAGCAGGAAGCCGAACTTCCCGCGTGCCTCCTCGGGGCCGATGCCCAGGAGCCCGAGGACGGCCTCCTGCATCTCCGGCCGGTGGATGCGGATGGAGCCGCCGCCGACCTCGGTGCCGTTGAGCACCAGGTCGTAGGCCCGGGAGCGGGCCGCCCCGGGGTCCCGCACCAAGGCCTCGGGGTCCTCGACCTGGGGGGCGGTGAAGGGATGGTGCAGGGCCACCCAGCGGCCTGCCTCCTCGTCCCGCTCGAACATGGGAAAATCCACGATCCATACCGGCCGCCAGCCCTCCTCCACCAGGCCGCGGTCGTGGCCGAGGCGCACCCGCAGCGCCCCCAGGGCCTCGTTGACCACCTCGGCGCGGTCGGCGCCGAAGAAGATCAAGTCCCCATCCCGGGCGCCGGTGCGCCCGAGCACTGCCTCCAAGGCGGCGTCGTCCAGGAACTTGACAATGGGCGACTGCAGGCCCTCCCGCCCCCGGGCCCGCTCGTTGACCTTGATGTAGGCCAGCCCCTTGGCCCCGTGGCGGCCCACGAAGGCGGTGTAGCCGTCGATCTCCTTGCGGGTCAGCGCCGCCCCGCCGGGCACGCGCAGGGCGGCCACCCGCCCCCGGGGGTCCCGGGCCGGGCCGCTGAAGACCTGGAAGTCCACCCCGGCCATGGCGTCCTTGAGCTCCACCAGCTCCAGGGGGATGCGCAGATCTGGCCGGTCCAGCCCATAGCGCTCCAGGGCCTCGGCGTGGGTCAGGCGCGGGAAGGGGGCGGGCAGCTCCACCCCCAGGACCTCGGCGAAGAGCTCGCGGATCATGTCCTCCATGAGGGTCATGACCTGGCCCTCGTCCACGAAGGACATCTCCACGTCCAGCTGGGTGAACTCCGGCTGGCGATCGGCGCGCAGGTCCTCGTCCCGGAAGCAGCGGGCGATCTGGTAGTAGCGGTCCAGCCCCGCGGCCATGAGGATCTGCTTGAAGAGCTGGGGCGACTGGGGCAGGGCGTAGAAGCAGCCCGGGTGCAGCCGGGCCGGCACCAGGAAGTCCCGGGCCCCCTCGGGGGTGGACTTGGTGAGCACCGGGGTCTCGATGTCCAGGAAGCCCCGCTCGTCCAGGAAGCGGCGCAGGCTGCGGGTGACCTGGGCCCGCAGCCGCAGCCGGCGCTGCATGGTGGGGCGGCGCAGGTCCAGGTAGCGGTGCCTCAGGCGCAGGTCCTCGTGGACCTCGCTCTCGTCCTCCACCGGGAAGGGGGGGACCTCGGCACGGTTGAGCACTTCCAGGGAGGCGGCCAGCACCTCCACCTCGCCCGTGGGCAGGGCGGGATTCTCCGTCCCCTCCGGGCGGCGCCGCACCCGGCCGGTGAGGCGCACCACGTACTCCGAGCGCAGCCGCTCGGCGGCCCGGAACACCTCGGGACGGCCGGTGAGGGCCTGGGGGTCGAAGACCACCTGCACCAGCCCCTCACGGTCGCGCAGGTCCACGAAGAGGATCCCCCCGTGGTCGCGGCGGCGGTGCACCCAGCCGCAGAGGGTGACCTCCTCGCCGACGAGGGACGCGTCGATCTGGCCGCAATAGTGGGTGCGCATGGGACGCCTCGGTGATGCTGCCGTGCGGCCCGGCCCCGCGGGGCTCTGCCGCCCGGGATGCGAAACCCCCGCCGGCCGGGAGGCGGGCGGGGGCTGCGATGGTAGCCCGGGGCCCTGGGCCGCGCAACGGCGCGGCAGTGCCCCTTAGTCGGGCAGGCAGGCCGGGCAGGCCCCGGCGCCGCAGCCCGGGGCCCCGGCTCCCGCCCCGCAGGGGGCGGGCTCCGGGGCCGAGCCGCCCACCGAGGCAGCCGAGAGCCGCCGCCGCAGGGTCGCCTCCTGCCCGCAGGCGGGGCAGGTGCGCGGGGGCGGCTCGTCCATCTTCTGCAGCACCTCCACGCAGGCGCCGCAGGCCGGGCAGTCGTACTCGTAGAAGGGCATGGTCCGCCTCCTGCGATCCGATATGGCCCCTCAGGACCCGCCGCCGGAGGCCGCCTTCGCCCCGGAGCTGGACGAAGAGGAGCCGGAGGCCTCCGAGGACGCGGTCCCCTCCTTGCCCCCGCTCTCCTGCTTCTGCTTCTTCTTCCCCTTGTCCCGGAAGTCGGTGACGTACCAGCCGGTGCCCTTGAGCTGGAAGGAGGCGGCGGAGACCAGCTTCACCAGCCGCGCCTCGCCGCACACGGGGCAGTCGGTCAGGGGATCGTCGCTGAGGCGCTGCAGGGCCTCCAGGCGATGCCCGCAGGCCTGGCACTCGTACTCGTAGATGGGCATGCGCTCACCTCCCTCGATAGGCCAAGAACCGCCGGGGCCGCACCCCACATGGGGGCGGGCCGCGCCGTTTTCAAGGCTCTGGCTTTTCAAGCTGTTGCGCATTATACCTAGCGTCGAGCACGGGTACCGCCTGACTCCGCCAGGGGCTACACTGCCCGCCGGTCCCACAGCGCGCCGCCTCCCCTGCCGCCGATGCGTCCACGACCCGCCAGCCATCCACCTCCCTCCCTGCCCCGGGACTGGAAGGCCATCCGCACCCTGCTGCCCTACCTCTGGGAGCACCGCTGGCGGGTGGGCCTGGCCCTGGCCTGCCTGCTGCTCGCCAAGGGGGCCAACGTGGCCGTGCCCTGGATGCTCAAGGGGGTGGTGGACGCCCTGGACGCCAGCCGGCGACCGGAGGTGGTGCTGCCGGTGGCCTTCCTCCTGGGCTACGGCCTGGCCCGGCTCTCGGCCTCCCTCTTCGGGGAGCTGCGCGATGCCATCTTCGCCCGGGTCACCCAGCGCTCCATCCGGCGGGTGGCCCTGCAGGTCTTCCGCCACCTGCACCGGCTCTCCCTGCGCTTCCACCTGGAGCGCCAGACCGGGGGGCTGTCCCGGGACATCGAGCGCGGCACCCGGGGCATCTCCTTCCTGCTGAGCTTCATGCTCTTCAACATCCTGCCCACCCTGGTGGAGATCGCCCTGGTGGCGGGGATCCTGCTGGTGGCCTACGGGGCGGGGTTTGCCGGCGTGACCTTCCTCACGGTGACGGCGTACATCGCCTTCACCCTGGCGGTGACCGAGTGGCGGATGCAGTTCCGCCGGCGGATGAACGAGATGGATTCCCGGGCCAACACCCGGGCCATCGACAGCCTGCTCAACTACGAGACGGTCAAGTACTTCGGCAACGAGGCCTACGAGGCCCGCCGCTACGACGACCAGCTCGCGGCCTGGGAGGAGGCGGCCATCCGCAACCAGACCTCCCTGTCGCTGCTCAACTTCGGTCAGGGGGCCATCATCGCCGCGGGCCTGACCGCCCTGCTCTGGATGGCCGCCGACGGGGTGGTGGCCGGCGCCCTCACCCTGGGCGATCTGGTGCTGATCAACGCCTATCTCCTGCAGCTCTTCATCCCCATGAACTTCCTGGGCTTCGTGTACCGGGAGATCAAGCACGCCCTGGCGGACATGGAGCGCATGTTCTCCCTGCTGGATCGCGAGCCCGAGGTGCGCGACCGTCCCGGGGCCCCGGCCCTCGTGGTGCGCCGGGGGGAGGTGTGCTTCCGGCGCGTCTCCTTCGGCTACGGCCCGGACCGGCGCATCCTGCACGGGGTGGACTTCGAGATCCCCGCTGGGCAGAAGGTGGCGGTGGTGGGCCCCAGCGGGGCGGGCAAGTCCACCCTGGTGCGCCTGCTCTTTCGCTTCTACGACGTGCAGGAAGGGGCCATCCTCATCGACGGGCAGGACATCCGGGAGGTCACCCAGGAGAGCCTGCGGGCGGCCATCGGCATCGTCCCCCAGGACACGGTGCTGTTCAACGACACCATCTACTACAACATCGCCTACGCCCGGCCCGAGGCGAGCCGGGAGGAGGTGGAGCGGGCCGCCCGCCTGGCCCAGCTCCACGACTTCATCGCCGGCCTGCCCCAGGGCTACGAGACGGTGGTGGGCGAGCGGGGCCTGAAGCTCTCGGGCGGGGAGAAGCAGCGCCTCGCCATCGCCCGGGTGATCCTCAAGGACCCGCCCATCCTGGTCTTCGACGAGGCCACCTCCGCCCTGGACTCGCGGGCCGAGCGGGCCATCCTCCAGGCCCTGGAGTCCCTGGCCCGCCGGCGCACCACCCTGGTCATCGCCCACCGCCTCTCCACGGTGGTGGACGCCCACCGCATCCTGGTCATGGACCGGGGCCGCATCGTGGAGCGGGGCACCCACCGCCAGCTCCTGGACCAGGGCGGGCTCTACGCCCACCTCTGGTCCCTGCAGCAGGAGGAGCGGGCCCTGGAGGCCGAGCAGGAGGCCGAAGGAGGGGCCGGAGGGGGCGGCGCTGTGCTACCGTGTCCCGGCGCCCCCGACCAGCGGCCCGCCTGAGGGAGCCCAGCCATGCCCGCCGACCGCGCCGTCCTGGCCTTCCCGGAGCACCCCGACCTGGCCCGCTCCCTGGCCGGGCGGCTGGGCCTGCCCTGCCTGGAGGTGGAGGTGCACCGCTTCCCCGACGGCGAGAGCCGGGTGCGGGTGCCCCACCCGGCCCCGGCGGAGGCCATCCTCTGCCGCTCCCTGGACCGGCCCAACGACAAGCTGGTGGAGCTGCTCCTGTGCTGCCGGGCCCTGCGGGAGGGGGGCACCCGCCGCATCACCCTGGTGGCCCCCTACCTCTGCTACATGCGCCAGGACGCGGCCTTCCGGCCGGGCGAGGCGGTGAGCCAGCGCATCGTGGGCCGCTGGCTGGGTTCCCTGGTGGACCGCCTGGTGACCGTGGACCCCCATCTGCACCGCACCGCCCGCCTGGAGGAGGCCTATCCGGACACCCATTGCACCACCCTCACCGCCGCCCCCCTGATGGCCGCCCTGCTGCGC